>CAYWNR010000599.1:0-2389 GCA_964459705.1 uncultured Gemmatimonadaceae bacterium
CCATGGAGTTCCTCACCATCGGTCTCGCCGCCGGCCTGCTCAGCGGTCTCTTCGGAATCGGGGGAGGAGTCGTCATCGTCCCCGCGCTGGTGCTGGTCGGCAAATTCCTCCCCGAACGCGCGACCGGGACGTCCCTGGCCGCCCTCCTCCTCCCGGTGGGCGGGCTCGGGGCGTGGTACTACTACCAGCACGGCCACGTGGATGTCCGGGCAGCGTTGTGGATCGCGCTCGGGCTGTTCGTGGGTGCGTGGCTCGGCGCACACGTTGCGCTCCGACTCCCGGCCCGCGACCTCCAGCGTGCGTTCGCCGTATTCCTCGTCTTCGTCGCGATCCACCTCTGGTTAACGAGCTGACCCTCCTGGCGGCAAACGCCGGGGTCCCCTCTCGGGAACGCAACGTCGATCGGCAGCCCCTCTCTCCCGCTCCAAGAACGGGGACGAGCGGGGGACGTGAGGTCACCGCACCAGAAATCCGCGTCGTAGCGCGTCGTCCGGATCGATGAGGAACTCGTGACGTCCGGTGATGCGAGCCGTGCCGGTGACTTCGGGGATTATGGCAGCGTACGGCCCGAACGTCGTTGTGCGCGCCACCCGCCCCGTGAAGCATGTGCCGATGATGCTCTCGATGCTGATCGCTTCCCCGATGTCGACCTCTCCGCGGGCGTGATGGATCGCCAGACGACCGCTCACGCCCGTCCCGGTGGGTGACCGGTCCACTTCCCCTTCGGCAAACACGCAGACGTTGCGGCTGTGGTGGCCGGTATCCTCCGCCGGTCCTATGAAGATCGTGCCGTACAGGAAACCGAGGTCATGCTCGAACGGATGCTCGATGGCCCGCGACGCCATCACCGCCCGCTTGATCCGCATGCCGACGTCGATCAGCTCGCGAACCTCCCCCGGTACACAGCGAAGCCCGACGGTCTCCGCCGACACGTACGCGTAGAACGCGCCGCCGAACGCGAGGTCGTACCGCACCGAGCCCAGTCCCGGGACGCTCACCTCTGCGTCGAGCGCCGCGACGAATGACGGCACATTCTCGAACGCGACACTCCGCACGCGGCCATCGCGCACGCGGCCCCGCGCGGTCACCAAGCCCGCGGGCGTGTCGAGGCGAAGCGTTGTCTCCGGTTTCTGCATCGCGAACATGCCGGTTTCCAACGCGACCGTCACGAATCCGATGATGCCGTGACCGCACATCGTGCTGAACCCTTCATTGTGCATGAAGAGCACCCCCGCGTCGGCGCCCGGCGTGACCGGCGGGGTCACCAGGCAGCCATACATGTCGGCGTGGCCGCGGGGTTCCCACATGAGCGCCGTGCGCAGGTGGTCGAACCGCTCGCGCGCATCCCGGCGACGGTCGAGGATCGTGTCGCCTTCGAGGTCGGGAAAGCCGTCGCAGACCACGCGAAACGGTTCCCCCTCGGTGTGGGCGTCGATGGTGGTGATGCGGTGCCAGGTCGACGGCGGCTGCCAGCCGGCGGCGCGTTGCACGGGAATGAAGGTCATGACCGCCGGTTGTCGGGCCTCGGCAGGAGTCGAGAGAATGAACCAAGCCACTGCTATCCTACATCTCCGGCTGCCTCCGGCAACCTGCACGTCGCGTCATGCGTCGGCCGCGAGCCGTCAGCCATCTTGCGCACGGAGACGGCGGTGCTCATGTTCCGCGCCATGTGATTCCAGCCCGGACTTCCAGGAACCCCACGGCTGTTCTCTGGCTGTCTGGCACGAACAATCCCCATGGGAGGACTCTCGTGGACCTCATGCTGATTGGGCTCCGGCTCATCCACATCCTGGGCGGCGTGTTCTGGGCGGGTGCGCTCATCTTCATGGCGACGTTCCTCTTTCCCTCGGTGAACGATGCCGGCCCCGACGGCGGCAAGGTCATTGCCGCACTGCAACGGCGCGGGTTCCTCAACGTCATGCCCGCCATTGCCATTCTCACCGTGCTCTCCGGCGTGGCCCTGTTTTGGAAGCTCTCCGCCGGGTTCCAAAACGCCTGGATGAAGTCACCTACAGGGACCACGCTGACCATCGGGGCCGTGGCGGCGCTCGCCGCGCTCGGGATCGGCCTCTCGATCCTGCGGCCGCGGGCGCTCCGCGTCTCGGCGCTGATGCAGGAACTGGCCACCGCTCCCGCCGGTGCGGATCGGGACGCCAAGATGGCCACCGTGCAGACGCTGCGGGCGAGCACCATGGCGGCCGGCCGGTGGATCGCCACCTTCCTCGCCATCGCCACGGTCTGCATGGCCGTCGCGCGCTACATCTAGGCGCGCACGGATGTCCAAGCTCCTTGCATTTGCCGGCGCTACCGTTGGCGGCGCGCTCGGCTGGTGGCTGGGCCAGTACGTCGGGTTCATGACGGCGTTCATCGTGTCGATCGTCGGGACGGC
>CAYWNR010000600.1:0-2386 GCA_964459705.1 uncultured Gemmatimonadaceae bacterium
AGCTGTTTTCGCCTGGCGGTCGGTATCGTGTTGCGCCGGCGTGGAGGCTCAGCCAGTTGAGGCCGATGCGCATGTTCGGAGCACCGCCCGACGCCCGCTCTTGGTGCGCGAACGCCATCGCCCGCTCGAGCGGGCCGCGTTCGGGATGCAGGTTGGCGGCGAGAAACTTGAGCATGTCGTTGGTGGTCGAACGAATCGCGCCGGCGCCGGCCAGCGTGGGGAGATCCCAATTGGCGGTGACCGCACCCTCCGCGTCGTGTCCGAGCGCCAGGTGCTGCTTCATCCACGGCGTGAACGTGATCGCGGTGCGGGTCATGGCGAGCGGCTGCCATACCATCCGCCGCTCCATCGCCTCGTACGACGTGCCGGACGCGCGCGACAGCGCCTGGCCCAACAGCCCCACGCCGAGATTCGAATACTCGAACTGCGCGCCGGGATCGCGCGTCAGCGTGTAGTGCGACAGGAAGTCCCACAGCTGTTGCACGGTGTAGTCGGCGTAGGGGTTGTTCGGGTCGGCGGGGTGGAAGTTCGTCGGCATGCGCGGCAACCCGGAGTTCTGCTCCGACAGGTTGCCGAGCGTGATCTGCTTGCCGCCGCGGCTTGGGACGTGGGCGGCTGCCGGCAGATACTGCTGCACCGGGTCGTCGAGCTTCACCCGGCCGTCCTGCACGAGTTTCGCCAGCGCGGTGGCGGTGAACACCTTGGAGATCGAGCCGATCTCGAACACCGAGTTGCCGTCCAGCGGGGGCTGGCCCGCCCCCGGATCTCCGAACGCCACGACGCGCGCGTGCCCGTCGGCGTCGAGCAGGCCGACGACGATGCCGGCACTGCGCTTCTCGTGCACGCGCTGCGTGATGATGGCGAGGACGGCCGAGTCGCTCGGCAGCATCGCCGCCGCGGCGTTGGCGCTCTGCGCGAGGCCGGCGGTCGGAAGCGACATCGCAGCGAGCAATGCGAACATGGGAACGCGGGGGCGGAAGTCGGTATGCAGCATTGTCAATCCTCGAAGGGTGGGGCCGGGACCGATTCCAGTCTATCGCCGCACGGCGCCTCCCGATACCTCGGTCCGACTGTCCGACTGTCCGACCCACTCATACTATACCCGTCGCCATGACCAACGCCGACTCCGATCCCCGCCGCTGGCGCCAGCTCGTCCTGCTCTCGTTGGCCGAGCTGTTCGGCATGTCGCTGTCGGTTGTTCGCCGCCGCGGCGCTGCTCGGCGCCGTGGCCAACGCCGCGCTCGTGCACGCCCCCACCTGCCGGGCCGCGTTGGGTCTGCGATTGGGTTCGCGCTCGCCCGGGTCTATCCGCCGGCGATGAGGATGATCTCCACCTGGTTCCGCTCGCAGCGCGGGCTGGGCATCGGCACCGTGGTTGGCGCGCTGACCACCCGGCTGGCCCGCTACTGGGCTCGGCATCCGGTGGCGCTCAGCCGCCTGCGCTACGCGGCGGACAGCGGCACGCTCACTTATCGGTCCGACAAGGCAACCGAGCCCACGGCCGGGGCCGAGACCGTGGACGCGCTGGCGTTCCTGGGCGGGTGGTGAGCCACATTCCCGACAAGGGGCAGGTGCGCGAGGCCGGGTTCGCAGATGCCCACCGCGTCCCGCGGCCCGGGTCGACCGACTTGGTGATCGCGCGGCGGCCGTAGGGGGAGTTGCTTCTTCGCAGTGGACCCGCTGCGCTGTCCGCGGTGCGGCGCGACCCCGCGCATCGTCGCGTTCCTCACCGCGCCGGCCGCGATCGACCGGATCCTCACGCACCTGCGGCGCTCGGCGCGACGCGTGCGGCACCCGCGCGCCCCGCCGCGGCGCCGGCGGGGGGCCCGCCCCGTCCCCTCGGCATAAGCCGCGTGTGCCCCCGCCGCTGCACCCGGCGGTCGGGGAACTCCCGCGTGCCCGCGGGTGAGCGCCGCGTCCCGCGCACGGCCGCTCCCGTCCCCGCACCCCCTGTCCGCGAGCCGCTTCGGCCCCGGAGCCGGCGGCGTGCGCGCTGCCGCGCGGTTGCCGGATCGCTCCTGCGGTCCGCCGTACTTTGCGCGGGGCGATTGAAATTCCTATACTGTTCGACCGCGCGCTGGCGCAGCACGCAGGCTACGCTGACGCGTTGCGCACGCTCGGCGCCAGGGTCGTGGCCTTGCCTCCCGAACCGGACCTCCCCGATGCCGTCTTCGTCGAGGACATCGCGATCGTCCTCGATGAGCTGGCGGTGATGACTCATCCCGGAGCCGAGTCGCGCCGGGCGGAGGTCGCGAGCGTGGCCAGGCAGTTGGAGACCTACCGACAGCTCCAGTGGATAACGGCGCCTGCCACACTCGATGGCGGCGACGTGCTGACGATCGACCGCACACTGTACGTGGGCCAGTCCAGCCGCACGGACCAAGCG
>CAYWNR010000601.1:0-2378 GCA_964459705.1 uncultured Gemmatimonadaceae bacterium
CAGTTTCGTCGTGCCGATCGACACGGGCGGCTCCGGCTGCGGTGGGGTCTCGGTGTCTCGCCCGCGGTACTCGTCGACGATCCGGTTGCGCAGACAGTTGATCGGCTGACTCGGCCACTCCGGGCCGAAGATCGACGTCAGGACGATGTCCTCGTCGCCCCCGGCGAGGATGCGCCGCTGGTACTCCGGGTGGATGGTCGCTTCCGGGGTCGCGAGGAAGCGCGTCCCGACGACGACGCCCTCGGCGCCGAGCGCCAGCGCCGCGACGAGTCCCCGGCCGTCGGCCACGCCGCCCGCCGCGATCACCGGCACATCTCCGCACGCATCGACGACGGCCGGCACGAGCGCGAAGGTGCCGATCTTTCCCTTCGTGTGTCCGCCCGCGGCTGAGGACTGCGCGATGACCGCGTCGACGCCCGCCGCCACGGCAGCGCGCGCGTCGGCGACGGTCGCGACCTTCATAGCAACCTTCACGCCCTTGTCCTTCAGACGCTCCACGAACGTGTCCGCCGGGTGGGTCCAGAAGAACTCGACGAAGGGCACGGCCTCGTCGAGGCACACGTCGATGTGTTCGTCGGTGGCGAATGGGGTGATGAAGTTGACGGCGAACGGGTGCGACGTCAGCGCTCGGGTGGCCTGAATCATCGCGCGCAGCCCCTCGGGCGGCAGGATGCCGTTGGCGAGCGAGCCGAGCCCACCTCCCTCCGATACGGCCGCGACGAGCGGTGGAAGGGACACGAAGGCCATCGCGCCCGACAGGATGGGGTGTTCGATGCCGTACAGATCGGTGATGCGCGTCTTCACGGGACTCCTCCGCCGATAGCTTGTCGGGCAGGCGTCGGGGTGATCTATGACCTGCCCGCATGCATGACAAGGGCCCCCACGGGGCGGGCCTCGGGCTGGGGGTGCCAAGAGCCCCGGCAAGGTGGTTCGGCCGCTCACCCTCTCGGGCGTCCAGATGGCGTGTGCGAACGAAATGGGTCTTGCGGGCCCCACGGTGCGCGTCGCCTCGTCCACGGGTAGGCGTCCCTCCCGCTCGAGACGTTGGCGCAGCGTCTCCCCTTCGATCAATGGCATGACGTAGTAGAGCAGCCCTCCGGCCTCTCCCGAGTCGTGCACGGCGATGAACGGACTGAGCCAGGCTCGATATCGGTCAGGGGCTGTCGAGAGCGTGGGCGCCGAGAGGCGGGGGAGAAGAGGCGCGGAGAAGGGAAGCTGCTCCGACCTGCGCTAGCCTCCGGTCGAGGGTCCGGTCATCCCCGGCACCGCGTCCACATGGAATACGGTCTCCATTCCCGACGCGATGTGCTCGGCGATGTGGCAGTGCATCAGCCAGTCGCCTGGATTCGACGCGTCGATGAGCAGATCGACGGCGGACCCCACGGGGATGATGACCGTGTCCTCCCAGCTGTGGTTCTCCGTCGGCACCCCGTCACGGTCGATCACGAGCATGCGCTGCCCGTGCAGGTGGATCGGGTGCTGCATGGGGTGGAACGAGAACGGGTCGTTGTAGATGCGGAGCTTGACCACGGACCCCTGCTTGACGTGCCAGTCGATGTCCATGTCCTCCTTGCCCGTCGCGTCGTCGCGGATGATCCACTTCAGCTGCTTGCCCGTGGAGAGCCAGTTCATCATCGGCATGCCGTCCATCCATTCCACGGGCTGGAAGTATGCCGTGTCCACGTTCATGAACTGGATCGTGCCGAGCGGTAGGTCGCCCGGGCGGATCGTGAGCGTGAACTTCTTGTCCGGGGGCCGGTCGAAGTACTTCCGGTAGTGGTCGATGTCCCGCACCACGGCGGTATTGGTGCGCAGCGTGTCGAATTGCGCCGCGTAATCGGGCGAGGCGGGCGTGGAATCCACGGTCACGATGCCGAGCGTGTCGACCTCCGGGAAGAACTCGCCCTGGGAGTGGTACATAGCCTGCACGGCGTTCACCAGCGCGTAGCGGCCCGGCTTCGGGAAGCGGACCTCCACCACGTAGCGCTGCGCCACCCCGAGCACGACGCTCGACACCATCTGCTCGTGCTCGAACCGGCTCAGGTCGCCGGCCAGGAGTTTGATGGGCGCGCCGCTGAACGAGAGGTTGTAGGTACGGGAGCTGGACGAGTTCGTCAGGTAGAACCGCACGACCGCGCCGCTGTGGACCTCGATCTGGTAGCGCTCTTCACCGTTCGTCAGAAGCACGTTGCCCAGGCGCCCCATGAGGGCGAAGTCGGGCGTGTTCTTCCCGAACGGGATCAGCGTGTCCGCGTTCACGAGCAGATCGTCGAACATCAGGGCCTGCTCGTCGTTCGCCGGGGAGTAGTAGTCCGGGTCCGGAGAGTCGACGATCATGTTGCCGAACAGCCCCATCGCCTGCTCGATGTACGTGCTCA
>CAYWNR010000602.1:0-2370 GCA_964459705.1 uncultured Gemmatimonadaceae bacterium
GCGGCCCTTGTCCGTCTGAGGCTCCCCTTGGGTCGTCATGCCGACGCTCCTTGCTTCAGTAATCATGCATTCCCTCGGATCCGAAACATCCGTGTGACGCTCGGCCCTACGTTCTGCCGGGGCCCGCCCCCGGCCCGTTGGGGGCTCCAGCGACCAAGGCCAGCTCCGCGTTCAGAGCCCCCCGCAGTTGCTCGAGCGTGAATGGCTTCTCCAATGTCGCGAACGCTCCTAGACGCCGCCCCAGATCCAGCACCTCGCGCCGGCTCAGGAACCCGCCACCCGACATGAGGATCACCGGAACCGTCGGCGCTTCGGCCGCGAGTTGTGCCATGGTCTCGATCCCGTCGCCATCGGGCATGAATGCATCCACCAGCACCAGATCCGGCGACACGGCCCTGAAGCGCATCAGCCCCTCGTGACCCGAAGACGCGAGCGTCGCAGCGTGCCCGAGCGCGTGCAGCATGCGCTCCGCCGCACTCCGAAGTGCCGCGTCGTCGTCTATGACGAGGATGTGCGCCATGGTTTCTCCCTCATCGCCACGCGGAGTCCGCGGATCGTTCCGAGGCCGGCGCGTCTTTGGATATCTGTTGGTCTGCGCGCGGCAGATAGATGTGCACGCTGGTCCCGTGGGTGGGCTGACTCTCGACGTCGAGCATCCCCCCGGCTCGCCGCACCGTCGCGAAGCTCGTCGCGAGCCCCAATCCCAGGTGATCACTACCGGATTTGGTCGTCAGGAACGGCTCGAAGAGGCGGGCGCAAACCTCCTCACTCAGCCCCTCGCCCGTGTCCGTGACGCTCAGCACGGCAAACGGGCCGGGGGTGACGTGGTAGGTCGTCGCTCGCGCGCGGCCGAGCTGGATGCTGCGGGTCTCGACGCGGAGACTCCCACCCGACGGCATGGCCTCACAGGCGTTCGCGACGAGGTCGCGGAGCACCGTCAGGAGTTTCTCGGGATCCGCGCGCACCACCAGCGTCCCCGCAGCGCATTCCGTCACCACCGAGATCGGGACCGGCCCTCCTGACACCATCTCGCCGACACGCGCCACCAACGCGTTGAGGTCGGTCACAGCATCGTCTTGACCACCCCGAGGATTCAGGGCGTGGAGACGGCTCGTAAAGGCGGTTGCGCGATCGACCGCCTGACAGACGTTGGCGAGGGCCTCCCGAGCGGGATGAACCTCTGGAAGATCGAGTCCGGCCAATTCGCTCTCGCTGCGGATGACCATCAGGAAGTTGTTGACATCGTGGGCCACCCGACTCGCAAGGAGCCCAACGCTGTCCATCCGGTCTACCTCCGGGCTCCCGCGCGCCCGCGCAGGTGCGCCCTGTGCGGGCGCCGCCGGCTTGGCGGTCTCGGGACTGCGGTCAGGGTGGCGCATATGTGCCCTCTTCGCTCACTCAGGTTCGAACCAGGGGGATGGCCTCGCCCCGGTATCCAGTCTCGTTGACACACGCTCGTTCAGCAGCATCCAGTAGAGCCCGAGCTGCTGCACGGCTGCGTTGAACCGGGCGTAGTCAACCGCCTTGCGCACGTAGCTGTTGGCACCCAACTCGTAAGCGCTGATGATGTCGCTCTCCTCGTCCGAGGACGTCAACACCACCACCGGCATCAGCTTCGTCCGCCCGTCCTCGCGGATGCGCTTCAGCACCTCGAGTCCACCGACGCGGGGGAGCTTCAGGTCGAGCAGGACCACACCCGGGAGATCCGCGACGTCGCGCCCCGCGAACTCGCCGCGGCCGAAGACGTAATCCAACGCGACAGCGCCGTCCCGCACGACGATCACGCGGTTGACCACGTTGGCCTTCGTGAGCGCACGGAGCGTCAGCGCCTCGTCGTCGGGATTGTCCTCCACGAGGAGAATCACCCGGTCCTCCCTCGCGCGGCCTCTGCTCATCGCTCCATGCCTCCTGGCGGCAGCGAGAAGAACACCGTCGCACCCACATTCACCTTGCCCTCGGCCCAGACTCTGCCCCCATGCCGCCTGATGATCCGTTGCACGGTGGCCAGCCCGATGCCCGATCCCGGGAATTCCGTCACCGTGTGCAGGCGCTGGAAGGGTTCGAAGATCCTCTCCGAGTAGGTCATGTCGAACCCCACCCCGTTGTCCCGCACGAAGACGACGGTCTCGCCGTCACGCATCGTGCCGCCCATCTCGATGCGTGCGACGGGTGCCTTGGCGGTGTACTTCCAGGCATTGCCCAGCACGTTCCTGAGGGCCTGCCGCAGCATCCCCGCATCGCCACAGGCCAGGAGCCCCGGTGCCACGACCACCTCGACCTCGCGCTCCGGCGTCTCCTGCCGCAACTCGGCCACGACCTCGCGACCGATCGCGCTGAGATCCACCGTCTCCGGGACGATGTCCGTCCGCG
>CAYWNR010000603.1:0-2364 GCA_964459705.1 uncultured Gemmatimonadaceae bacterium
TGGCCAAGGCCGCGGGCATGCGGTACATCACCATCACCTCGCGCCACCACGACGGCTTCTCGATGTTCGGTACCAAGGCCACGACGTACAACATCGTGGACTGGACGCCATTCGGACGGGACCCGATGAAGGAGCTGGCCGAGGAATGCCGCCGGCAGGGACTCAAGCTCTTCTTTTACTACTCGCAGCTCGACTGGCACCATCCCGACTACTGGCCGCGCGGCGGCACGGGCCGCGCCACCGGTCGCCCTGAGGGTGGTGACTGGAACCGCTACCTGGACTTCATGGACCAGCAGCTCACGGAGCTGCTGACCAACTACGGCCCGATCGGCGGTATCTGGTTCGACGGCATGTGGGACAAGCCAGACGCCGAGTGGCGGCTGCCGCATACGTATGCCCTCATTCATCGATTGCAACCGACGGCGTTGATCATCCCCAACCATCACCAAGCGCCGCTCCCGGGCGAAGACGTGCAGACGTTCGAGCAGGACCTGCCCGGCGGCAACACGGCGGGGTTCAACACGACGAGCATCGGTGCCCTGCCCCTCGAGACGTCGCTCACGATGAACCACTCGTGGGGCTTCAACATCACCGACCAGGCATTCAAGTCCAGCCGGGAGTTGATTCACTACCTCGTGCGCGCCGCCGGGAACGACGCGAACCTGCTGCTCAATATCGGGCCGCGTCCCGACGGGACCATTCAACCCGAGTTCGTGGAGCGACTGAGGGCCGTGGGGCAGTGGCTCGCCGTGTACGGCACGTCCATCTATGGGACGCGCGGCGGTCCCGTCACGCCGCGGGAATGGGGGGTCACCACTCGGCGCGGCGACACGGTGTTCGTGCACGTGCTCGACTGGCCCGATCGCGTGCTGGCGCTGCCGGCGCTCGGCGCGCGCATCGTTCGGGCGAGCATGTTGGCGGATGGCGCGCGCGTCGGCGTCGCGCAGACCGCAGAGGGGATCACGCTCACGCTGCCGGTGGGTCATGACGACGCTCCTGATCGCGTGATCGTCGTAGAGACCAGGGGACGGTAGCGTTGGCGACGGGCAATCGCCACCGCCGGGCCGGCTCCCGCGGGTTCCTTCCGGGGCAGCCTCGCGTCTGGTCCGTCGTGGACCCATCTTAGGGGTGCCATGACCCAGACTCCCGCCCCCCTCGCGGCCGCCATGGGACGCTCATCCTCCGTCGATGCGTGATACCACGCCGGACGCCGACCAAGCGCGGCTGGACGCGATCCGGCGGATGGCACCGATCGACCGCCTGATCCAGGCGCTCGCGCTGAGCGACTCCGTCCGCGCCTTCGCGCTCTCCAAGCTCCGGGCAGCGTATTCGGATCGGACGGACCTCGAGCTGGTGGAGATGCTGGTTGGCGCTCCGCTGCTCCCGGCGCGGCCCGCCACGACCTCCTCGTGACGGCCGCCGCGCTCCTGCGGTCCGTCGTCGCGGCGCTTGACGCGGCGGGAGTGCCGTTCATGCTGACGGGCTCCTTCGCGGCGGCGTATCACGGGGTCGGTCGCGCCACCATGGACATTGACTTGGTCATCGACCCAACCGCGTCCCAGCTGCGCGCGCTCGTCCGTTCACTTGCGCGTCCAGGCATCTACGTGTCGAGCACCGCGGCGGAGGAAGCCCTCGCGCACCGGTCGATGTTCAACGTGGTGGACACGACGACCGGCTGGAAGGCGGACTTGATCGTTCGGAAGAGTCGCCCGTTCAGCGAAGCGGAGTTCCAGCGCCGCGAGCCGGCCGAGTACGAAGGGTGCCCGCTGTGGGTTGCCAGCGTGGAAGACCTCATCGTCGCGAAGCTCGAATGGGCGAAGCTCGGTGCTTCGGCACGGCAGCTCGAGGACGTCGCGGCGTTGCTCCGGCTTCACGCCGCGCAAGTCGACCGCGCCTACCTCGAGCGCTGGATCGCGGAGCTCGACCTCACCGCACAATGGCACCAGGCCATCGACGGGGAGCGTGAGTGACCGACGCCCCTTCGAGACTCGCCGCCGCCCTGGCCGACCGCTACCGCATCGAGCGCGAGCTGGGCCAGGGTGGCATGGCCACGGTCTATCTCGCGGAGGATCTCAAACACGACCGCAAGGTCGCCCTCAAGGTGCTGAAGCCCGAGCTCGCCGCGGTTCTCGGTGCCGAGCGGTTCATCGTCGAGATCAAGACCACGGCGAGCCTGCAGCATCCGCACATCCTGCCCCTGTTCGACTCGGGGTCCGCTGATGGCTTCCTCTTCTACGTCATGCCGTACATCGAAGGTGAGACGCTCCGCGACAGATTGAGCCGAGAGACCCAGCTCGGCATCGATGAAGCGGTGCGAATCACTACCGAAGTGGCCGACGCGCTCGACTACGCGCACCGGAACGG
>CAYWNR010000604.1:0-2363 GCA_964459705.1 uncultured Gemmatimonadaceae bacterium
CGCCGTCCGGCGGATGGCGATTGGTCGAAGATCTCCGGATTGGCACGGTCGAGGGAAACGGCCCGGACCTATTCGGCCGAATCTGGTCGCTCGCGGTCGACGCCGCCGGACGCATCTATGTGCTCGAGTCGCAGGCCCAGGAAATACGGGTCTTCGCCCCGGACGGCTCGTACATCCGCACCATCGGCCGCAAAGGCCAGGGGCCGGGGGAGTTCGCGCAGGCGCTCCAGGCCCAGTTTGGACCGGACGGCAACCTGTGGGTCGTCGATCCCCAGAACAACCGGATCTCCGTTTTCGACACCGCCGGGACGTATCTCACCGGTCATCGGATGCCGGGGAGCTTCATCATCATCCCGTGGCCCGGCGGCTTCGACGACCGCGGTGAATACTACTCCCCAGTACCGCAGCGGTCGGAGCACGGCTTCGGGTTCGGCCTTGCCCACTTCGATTCCGCGTTTCGCATCATCGATACCCTGCCAGTCCCGACGGACCCGGTGGAACAGGAATCGTTCGAGTTGCGCAACGGCAACTCGTTCATGATGGCCAGCGTTCCGTTCACTGCCGGCTTCCGCTGGCATCTCTCCCCACAAGGGGCCACCTGGGGGGTCTTCACCGGAGACTATCGACTCGTCGAGCTGTCCCACACGGGCGACACGTTGCGCACGATCGCGCGGGCCTTTGAACCCCTACCGGTGACCGACGCCGACCGGGACCAGGCACGCGAGGATCTCAAGTGGTTCACCCAGCAGGGAGGCAAGGCCGACTGGTCCAAGATCCCCTCGACGAAACCCGCCATCGAGGACATGACGTTCGACGACGCAGGCAACTTCTGGGTCTGGCCGGTCACCGTGGCGGAAGCGAAAGACCGCGTCCTCGACGTATTCGATTCGGTGGGACGGTACCTCGGTCGCGTTTCCGCCCCGCTCCCGATCTCACGGCAGCCTTATCCTGTATTTCACAACGGTATGATGTACGCCGTAACTCTCAACGACTTGGAAGTCCCGTTCGTGGTGCGGTTGCGGATCGAGAAGCCCTGATCTTGGCCCCCTGCCCCACCGCCCCGCGGGACGAACGGGATTGGAACGGAGGGATGGGATGGACGGGATCACAGAGATGGCCACCCGCCACCATCCCGCTGATCCCGCTGATCCCGCTCAATTGGAACGGGGGGGGCGGCGGGGGGATCCCCCTTCGCCCATCCGGTCTATCTGGTCGCCACCAAATCCAACCGGATCTTCACCGCCCGCACCGAGTGCGTCAGCGCTCCCATCGAGATGTAGCGCACGCCGGCATCCGCAAAGGCGCGGACGTTCTCCAGTCCAATACCGCCTGAGGCTTCGATGGCGACGTCCTTGGCCTCGCGGACCCATTTCGCGACCGTCTTGGGCGGGAGGTTGTCCACGAGGATGCGCGTGACGCCCGCCTTGAGCGCGGCGGCGAACTGCACTTCCGTCTCGGCCTCCACCACGACTGGCAGACCTTCCGGTGCGGTGGCAAGCGCCTTGGTGAGTGATCCGCGCCCGAGCAACGCCCAGTGGTTGTCCTTCCATAGCACCGCCGCGCCGAGGTGCGCCCGGTGGTTCTCACCGCCACCCATCCGGACGGCGTATTTCTCCAGCTCGCGAAGGCCAGGCGTCGTCTTGCGGGTGTCGGTGATGATCGCCCCAGTGCCTTCGACCGCGCGCACGGCCGCGCGCGTGACGGTGGCGATGCCGCTCAGGCGCTGCAGGAAATTGAGTGCGGTGCGCTCCCCTGCCAGGAGCAAACGGGCCGTCCCGTGCACCTCGGCTACGGCATCCCCCGTCGCAACCTCACTCCCCTCCTCCACGAGCGGGGCGAGGACTTCGGCCACGCCCAGCTGCCGGAAGACTTCAGCGGCCACGGGCAAGCCCGCGACGGTGCACGGCTCTTCGACGATGAAGGTGGCCGACGCCTCTGCGTCGGCGCGAGGGCCCAGGAGGGTGGTGGTGACGTCTTCCCGGACGTGATCCTCGGCGAGCGCCGCGCGAACGGCCTCGAACCCGAGGGGCTCAACCAATGGCGAGCATGCGCTCGATGGCCCGGCGGGCGCGGACGGCCGTCTCTTCGGGCACCGTCACCTCGTACTTCAAGTCGCGCAGCGAATCCCGCAGGTTCTCGAGCGTGATCATCTTCATGTAGCGACACTCGGCTTCGTCGGACGCAGGGATGAACTCCTTCTCGGGGTTCTCCTTCCGCATCCGGTGCAACACGCCGTTCTCGGTCGCCACCACGAACCGGCGCGCTTCGGACTCGCGCGCCCGGGTCATCATCTGTTCGGTAGACACGATCCGCGTGCGGCCGTCGCCGTTCCCGTCGTGATTCAGGTAGTACATCATGCTCGT
>CAYWNR010000605.1:0-2357 GCA_964459705.1 uncultured Gemmatimonadaceae bacterium
GCGGCGGTTGGTGCGCGCCGTGCTCCTCGGGGAGTCGGAACTCGGTGACCTCACATCGCTCGAGACGATCGAGGCGCTCGACGCCATCCGGCACGCTGGCTGAGGACTCTGCGGTGCCGATCCAGCTACGTCGAGTCGGGGCGAACCCGAACCAGGACTGGACGGAGCGAGTCGCCACTCATAGTGAACATCACGGTCACACCCTCGCGCGCCGTCCGGAGCTTGAGGGAGTCCAAGCCCTTGTTGAGGGAATCGATACGCCCACGGAACTGTCTGAGCTGCTCCGCGCTGGGCTCGGCCGTCAGTTTGATCGATTCGCCCGCGTCGTACGCACGCTTCTCCGTCATGGCCCGCTCCATCCCCGCAATCGAGAACGAAACCGGTTGCCGGATCCGCACGGCCCGCGGTGCCCCGTCAGCCATGGCAGGCTGATAGCGTGATCCCTTCACGAGACTGATCGCCGGCTGCTCGAACGCCTTGTGATCGCTGCTGATCACGACGATGCTGCTCGAGTCGACCTGGCCCGTCGCATCGACCACGAACTCCAACACCACGTCACCCTGAATACCTGCATCCCTCAACAACGGAGGATACTGCACCGGCGGGTGGCTCACCCGCACGGGCAGTTGATCGACCTGCGACACGTCCAGGACCGCGACGCCGCTGATGCCGCCGTCTTCGACCGGCCTCGGTGCTTCACAAGCGAGGACAACGAGCGCGACCGCCAGACCAGCGCCAACGAGGATGCGGAGCCCGCGTGCGCGGGAAGGAACGGGAGTCATGTGATCGATCCTCCGTGACAAGAGGGACGGCCGGGCCGCCAGCGTGATCGCCAAATGGCGCATCGGCGCTCGGCGGGCGACCTCAAGCAGCAGCTTGCCGTAGGCGCGCACGTCCACGCCGGCTCGCAGGAGACGATGGTCGCAATCGAACTCGACCGCGTCGCGCAAGCGACGGAGCTGCCACCAGATGGCGGGATTCCACGGACAAGCCACCGCCGCGAGTACGGCGAGGGCCAGGAGCTTGACGTCGTCGCTCGCCACATGCTCGGCCTCGTGGCGCACGGCCAGTCGACGCTCGTCCGCACCCAGCTCCGCGACCCAGGCCGGCAGGATGATCGTGGCACGACGCAGCCCGCCGACCACGGCCGGCCCCGACGCGGTGGTGACGCAGACGCGGTGACCGTCCACGTCGCGCACGTCGCCGCCCGCCGTCTGGCGGCGGAGGGCGCGCTGAGACAGCAACAGGACCAGGAGCACGACCGCCGAGGCGAGTATCCAGGCCACGATGAGCGGCGTGTCGAGTGACGTTAGTGTCGGCGAAGCGGTCGGCACGGGGGCGGCCACGGCACGCGCGGCCACCACGACCACGCCGGCGTCGCGCGTGGGTGCGGGCGGCTCCGCCCTGTTGCTGGCAAAGACCGGAAGCGCGAGCGAGGCGACGAGGGCCACCGCCCACACCCACCGCGTCTGGCGGCCGGCCAGTCGGAGCGCCTTGTCCATGCCGAGCGCGGCACCACCCAACAACGCCGCGACCAGCGTGGCGTACACCATCCACGCGGCGATCATGGCTCCAGCTCCTTCAGACGCTCATTCAGCCGGCGTCGGATGCGGCGCAACTCTTCCGGAGCGATTCCCTCATCCGAGACGAGCCGCGCCACCAGCAGCTCGCGCGATCCCTGGAAGACTTTGTCCAGCAGGCGCTCCAGCGCGCGGTCGCCGGCGTCTTCGGACCGGGTGACGGGATAGTATCGGAAGGCCTTCCCATCCCGTTTGTGGCGGACATGCCGTTTGGCTTCCAGCGTGCGGAAGATCGTGAGCACGGTGGAGTAATGGAGATCGTCGGACAGGCGCTCGACGACTTCCCCGACGGTCGCCGAACCCAACTCCCAGACGACAGCCATGACGTCCAACTCGCGCCGCGTGAGCGCCACCGACATGTGCAGCCTCTAACTATTAGTTATGTAATAGATAGTATGATCGGCCGCGGCGGCTGTCAAGTCCGGGATTGCGGGAGCGCGCACGCGCGCCGCACGTCCAGGGGTGGCGCTATTCCGTGAGCGGATTTCGCCAGCGCAGGGTTGGGAATCGGGCTAAGTCGCCATCGACCGACGTGCGGGACCGCAACGCCGATCACACAAGCTGTCCTAGCACTTCGCGCGCTGCGCGCATCCCCTGCACGATCGTCTCGTCCGGCGTGGCAAACGACAGGCGGAGGTATCCGTCCTGCATGAAGCCCGACCCCGACGCCGTGACGACACCCGCCGCCTGCACCAGATACGCGGCCACGTCGTCGGATGTCCGCAGCGTCTCCCCACTCGGCGTGGTCTTGCCGAACGCGGCCCGCACGTCCCAGAA
>CAYWNR010000606.1:0-2349 GCA_964459705.1 uncultured Gemmatimonadaceae bacterium
CGGAAGTGGACGTGCCGTTGCGCGTGGATGGGGAGACCATCGGCGTGCTGGTGGTCGAGAGCAGTGAACCGCGCGCGTTCGGCGAGGAAGACTTCGAGATCCTGACCGCGGCGGCGAATCAGGCGAGTATCGCCATTGGGCGCGCGCGCCTGTTCGACACGGAACGCCGTCGAGCGGGAGAGCAACAGGCGTTGCTGGACACGATGCGGGACCTGGCGGGCGAGCTGGAGCTGGCGCGCGTGCTGCAGGCCGTGCTGGAGCGGGCCGTGACGTTGCTGGGCGTCACGGGCGGCGAGGTCGCCATCTACGACGAGGAGCGACGCGAGCTTGCGGTGGTGGCGAGCAAGAACATCGGCAAGGACTCCACGGGCACCCGGATCCGGCCGGGCGAAGGGGCCATGGGGACCGTGGCGGAATCGCTCGAGCCGCTGATCATCCCGTCGTACCATGAATGGCTGGGCCAGTCGCCGCAGTATGCCGATGTCATGGTGCACTCGGTGATGGCGGCACCCCTGTTGATCGGGCGACGTCTGGTGGGCGCGATCGCAACGGTGCATTCGGATCCGGCGCGCCTGTTCGGTGGGGAAGATCTGCGCCTGCTGAATCTGTTCGCGCCCCAGGCCGCCATCGCCATCGAGAACGCCCGGTTGTTCGACGCCGAGCGGCAGCGGGCGGAAGAGCAGCAGGCGTTGCTGGATACCATGCGGGATCTGGCGGGCGAGCTGGAGCTGTCGCGCGTGCTGCAGGCCGTGCTGGAGCGGGCGGTGACGTTGCTGGGCGTCACGGGCGGCGAGGTCGCCATCTACGACGAAGACCGGCAGGAGCTCGAGGTGGTCGCGAGCGAGAAGATCGGGAAGGACTCCACCGGCACGCGGATCCGCCCGGGGGAGGGAGCGATGGGGACGGTGGCGAAGACGCTCGAGCCGCTGATCATCCCGTCGTACCACGAGTGGCTGGGCCAGTCGCCGCAGTACGCCGATGTCATGGTACACTCGGTCATGGCGGCGCCGCTGTTGATCGGGCGACGCCTGGTGGGCGCGATCGCGACGGTGCATTCGGATCCGGCGCGCATGTTCGGTGGGGAAGACCTGCGCCTGCTGAATTTGTTCGCGCCCCAGGCCGCCATCGCCATCGAGAACGCCAGGCTCTTCACGGACTCGCAGCGGCAGCGGGAGTACTTCGAGGCGCTGGTCTCCAACAGTCCGGTCGCGATCGTGTCGCTGGATCGGGAGTACAAGATCCTGACGTGCAACCCGGCGTTCGAGACGTTGTTCGGGTACTCGCGGCAAGAAGTGGTCGGCCAGGACCTCGATGCGCTCATCACCACCGAGGCCACCCGCGAGGAGGCGAAAGGATATACGGAGCGGGCCATCCGGCAGCCGATTCATGGCTTCGCGCGCCGCCGGCGGAAAGACGGGAGTCCGGTGGACGTCGAGGTCCTCGGCGTGCCGGTGCTGGCGGAGGGGTCCCGCGTCGGACTGATGGCGCTGTACCACGACATCACGGAGTTGTTGCAGGCGCGACGCGAGGCCGAGGCGGCCAGCCAGGCCAAGAGCCAGTTCCTCGCCAGCATGAGTCACGAGCTGCGCACGCCACTCAACGCGATCATCGGGTACTCGGAAATGCTCCAGGAGGAGGTCGGTGATCTCGGTCAGGAGGCCCTCGTCCCGGATCTGCGGAAGATTCACGCCGCCGGGCGACACCTGTTGTCGCTCATCAACAACGTGCTGGACCTCTCCAAGATCGAAGCCGGCAAGATGGACGTCTACGCCGAGACGTTCGAGGTGAATCCGATGCTGGAGGATGTGGTCGCGACGGTCCGCCCCTTGGCGGATCGCAATGCGAACAAGTTGGTGGTCCGCGCGGAGGGCGTGCTCGGGTCCATGCATGCGGACTTGACGAAGGTGCGGCAGATTCTGCTGAACCTGCTGTCGAACGCCTGCAAGTTCACGGAGCGGGGGACGGTGGTCCTCGGGGCCGTGCGCGAGCCCGCGCCCGATGGCCGCGGGGAGTCCATGGTGTTCCGGGTGGCCGACACGGGCATTGGGATGACGCCCGAGCAGATGGAACGCCTGTTCGAGGCGTTTGCGCAGGCGGAGGCCTCCACGACCAGCACGTACGGCGGCACGGGGCTCGGCCTGGCCATCACGCGGCGGTTCTGCCACCTGATGGGGGGTGACGTGCAGGTCGAAAGTGCTGCGGGCCGCGGTTCCACGTTCACGGTGCGCCTGCCCCTGCGGATGGACGGTCCGGTTGCCACCGCCGCCTGAGTCTCGGGAGGAACGATGCCGAAGATCTTGCTGGTCGAGGACAACGAGATGAACCGCGACATGCTCTCGCGGCGCCTGA
>CAYWNR010000607.1:0-2340 GCA_964459705.1 uncultured Gemmatimonadaceae bacterium
ACAACGGCAGCAACGCCAGCAACACCAGCAGCAGTGGGCGCGCGAACGTCACGGTGTCTCCGGCGCGGCCGGTGCCGGGAGTTGCGCGACCACGACGTCCTCGCGATCCACCAGCTCGGCCAGATCTTCGGCGCCGAGCGGCGCGAAGCGCGCCCGCGCGAACGCCGCCTCCAGGTCCGCGAGGTCCTCCGCCGGCCAGCCGTCGCCCGCGTCGCGCAGGACCGTCACCCAATCCTCGTGCGCGAGCTGGAGAGCCGCCGCGGGAAGACGCTTCGCGACCGCGACGCGGAGGCGCTGCTCCGCCAGCGTCGCCACCGCGCGCCGCTCGCCGGTGCCCAGCCAGCGCATCAGTGGAAGCTCCGGCTCCGGGCTGTCCACGGCCGGCGGCGCAACGGGACGCGGCGCGCGCCACCACCAGGCCAGCCAGGCGAACAGGACGAGCACCACCAGCGTGGGCGCAATCACCGCGCGCCACACGTCACGCCTCGGCCGCGCGAGCGGCGCCTCGGACGGCATTGGCCGCGGCTCGGCAATCGAGTCGGGGATGACCGAGCCGACCACCACGACCGCCGTATCCCCAAGCACGACCTCGACCGTCCCGTCCGGATGGGTGACCTCGATGGCGGGCATACCGAGGGCGTGCGTCCCGGGCGCGAAGAACGCGAGGGACTGCCGGATGCGCACGCCGCCCGCCATCGCGGTCGTCACCGGCGGCCCGAGGCGTTCCACCAGATCGGATGGATCGAGCGGACGCAGACGGGCGACCGCCCCGGGGCCGGTCGGGATGAATCGTTCCAAGACGATCGTGTCGCCCACGGTGGGGGTCGCCGGCGTCACGCGCCACGGATGTCCCTGCAGGGCGGCGACGACCACGAGCAGCGCGATCATCGCAGCAACCGCCGTGCGCGGCGGGCGAACGCCGTGTGCAGCGCCTGGGCGTACGGTCGATGCGTCACCAGGGGAATGTGGTCCACGCCGATCCGCTCGAGGACGCGCGCGCGGGCCAGCTGGTGCTCGTCGGCGGCGATCCGCAACCGGAGCCGCGCCGTGGCATCCGAGGTGTCCGCGAGCGTATGGGCGTCGGACTCGGCGTCCGCCAACTCGATCCAGCCAGCGTTCGGAAGATCCAGCTCGCGTGGATCGTCCACCGTGATGGCGACGACCTCGTGGCGGCGCGCGAGGCGCCGCAACGGTTGCTCCCACCCAGTGGCGCGGAAATCCGAGAGCACGACCACGATGGAGCGATGCCGGAGGAGTCGGGTGGCGTAGGCGAGCGCCGCGCCCAGGTTCGTGCCCCGGCCCGCCGGCGCGTACACCAGCAGGTCGCGGATGACACGCAGGACGTGGCTTCGGCCCTTGGACGGAGGCACGACGTGTTCGACGTCGTCGGCGAAGATGAGCGCCCCCACGCGATCGTGCTGCCGGGCGGCGGCGAGCGCGATGACGGCCGCCACCTCGACGGCCACTTCGGCCTTGGTCCGCGGCTGGCCGAACGCCACCGAGCCCGAGCGGTCGACCACGAGGAGCACGGTGAGCTCCCGCTCCTCCTCATAGGTCTTGACGAACGGGGATCCCATCCGCGCCGAGACGTTCCAGTCAATGGAGCGGAAGTCGTCGCCCTGCTCGTAGGCCCGGACCTCGGCAAACTCGATTCCCTGCCCGCGGAAGACCGAGCGGTACGCGCCGGAGAACAACGTGGTAACCAGGCGTCGCGCCCGAAGCTCGATGCGGCGTACCTGGCGCAGGACGTCGGGGCCGACCACCCGCGCGACGCGCGTCACGGGACCGGAACCGCCTCCAGGATCTTCGCGATCACGTGGTCGGACGTCGCGTCTTCCGCTTCGGCCTCGAACGTGAGCAACACCCGGTGGCGGAGAACGTCGGGCGCCAGCGCCTTGACGTCCTCGGGCACGACGTACGTGCGTCCCCGAAGATAGGCATGGGCGCGGGCCGCCTGCGCGAGGTAGATCGACGCGCGCGGGCTCGCGCCGTACGCGATCAGCGGCTTCACGTCGTGCAACCCCACCTTGTGCGGCTCGCGCGTGGCCCGCACGACGTCGACCACGTAGTCGACGATCTTCTGGTCCATGTAGAGCTCGGCAATCGCGTGCCGCAGCGCGAGGATGTCGTCGGCGTCGGCGACGGCCTCGATCGGGATGGGCTGGCCCGAGGCCATCCGCCAGAGAATTTCCTTCTCCTCGTCGCGCGACGGATAGCCGACGTGCACCTTGAGCATGAAGCGATCGAGCTGGGCTTCCGGCAGCGGGTAGGTGCCTTCCTGCTCGATGGGATTCTGCGTCGCGAGCACGAGGAACGGCTCCGCGAGGAGATGCGTTTCGC
>CAYWNR010000608.1:0-2337 GCA_964459705.1 uncultured Gemmatimonadaceae bacterium
TCGAATTCGGCACGCCGTTCCGCACGTCCCAGTAGTTGAAGTTGTACGGCGTGCGTGAGAAGATCGTCGGGTACTTCTTGGAGGCGTCCTTCGGGTAGTACACGTCCGCGGCCATGCGCTTCCCGTCACGCATCGGCACCATGACCTTGCGCTGGATCACCGAAATGGACTCCAGTTCGTGCTCGAGATCCCAGCGCTGCTGGATTTGCTCGGGCGTGAGCCCGGCGCGCCGCTGCGCGAGCGCGGGCGGCACGACGGCGGCGAGCACGACGGCGGCGAAAAGAACCTGACGTAGTGTCACGGGCATGGCACCGCTCCGTTTCGGTACGAGAAAGTGGATACCTATGAGCATCGGCCTTACGGCAGCTGAAGGTGGTACAGTCGGGACGCGTTCTCCCGGAGCACCATGCGCGCGAGTTGCCGCGCGCGATCCCGCGTCACCTCTCCGTCCCGCACCATCGCGGTGAACGCAATCCCCAGCGCCCGACGAGCCGTGTTTGATGCGACGACGGCACCCAGCTCCCAGCCCTGCGTGTCGCCACCCTCGAAGGCATCCGTGCCAAACACGACCTTGTCAGGCCAGCGGGTGAGCCAGTGCCGCAACACGGGAGCCAGCTCGGCCGGCGAGAGGGCCAGATCCATCATCGAGATGTCGGCGTAGACATTGGGCTTGGCGAGCATCGCTTCCGTCTCATCGACGGCGGGCCATCCACCATGGACGATCACGAACGTGGTCGCCCGCAAGGTCGGATCGTTGAAGGCGGGCTCGAGCAACGCCGGCCGGCTCCCTCCCGCATCGTAGAAACTGCCGAACCCTTCGAAGACGTGGAGATGGACCGCCATCTGCAGCCGGCCCGCCTCGCGTGCAATCGCTCGAAAGAGATAATCCTCCAGCGCCTTGTACTCGGCACGATTCGGCATCCCGCCGCCGACGTATCGCGCGTACGCCTGAGCGGCCGCGGCCGAATCGGGATCGTCGAAGTCGAGCGGTCGGAGATAAGCGGCTTCGAACTTGATGGCCACGGCGCGCGCGTCGTGCCAGCGTTCGAGTGTCGGGGTCACCACCTGCCGGACGTACCCGTCGAGCGACCCCGGTAGGGTGTGCAGGCCAAGATCGCCGAGGTAGCGCCGGAGCAGCGCCTCCTCCTTCGGATAGAGGGCCTCCGTGTCCGGCGTCCGGGCCCCCTCCCGCCGCGTGTCGAGCGGGAAGAGCAACGGGTCGGCAAAGGCCACCCACCGAAACCGGGGGGCCGCGAGCCCTGGCCCGACCGTGATCCGATTCGCGAACATGATCTCGATGCCGGCCTGGTCGAGCGCCCAGGTGGGAAAGCGCTCACCACGCTCCGTCATCACTCGCCTGCGTGCCGCCGCGACCGCGGCGCCGCTGTCGGTGCCGCTCAGTCCGTACGTGCGTCGCGCCGCCCTCTGCCAGTCGGGATTCTCCAGCGTCAGGCGCCACGGCAGCGGGAACGCGGGAATGCCGTCCAGTGGAAGCGCGTCGAAGTCCGTATCGGGCGGCGCGCCGGGCAAGACAGGGAGCATGGGATGCGCGTGGTGATCCACCGCCCGGATGGTCGCGATGTACGCCGCCAGTCCGGAATCGACCGGCGTTTGCGCTCCCAGGGAGCCGGCGAGCATCACCGCGGCCGCAAGGGTGAGCGCGGACGCGTTCCACCGCGGCACGGCGCGGCCGGTCACAGGGCTGAAGGGTCGTCGGACGTCGCCGCGCACGCCTGCCTCCTGGCGGGGGAGGAGGGTAAGAGAACACCATGCCGTTGCGACCGCCACCGGGACGGGCCGTCCGTGCGTGGTCACCCGCCTTGCGCGTGCGCACGGAGGCGCCATGTTGCGGATAGGCGGTCGTCGTCCCTGACCGCCAGAGGCTCAGCCCTGCACCGAAGGCGTCATGGACGAACCACGCAAGCGTGACTCCGTTGACCTCTACGAGTGGATTCGCGACGCACTCGCCGAGCTCCCGAACGCGATCGACGTGACGGGATCTGGGGGTGAGATGTGGCCCGAGGCGCGTGAGCTGACTTGGCGTTCGTCGGAGGAGGAGGCCACGGAGCGGGAAGACGGTACCGACGTCTGGGAACCAACCACGGACCGACCCACGGACTATCCCGCCACGCTTCCGTTCCTCCCCGGGGCAGCCGCTGTGACGAACATCCGACCGGGCAGGTCAGAGATCGCGGTGGCCATGTGGCCCGATGCGCCCGCGGCCGAGCGGAGCCTCGCGCGCCTACTGGAATCCAGCCTGGCCGACGGGTGGACGCTGGTTCCGCCACCGGCGAGCCTCGCCAAGAGCCCGCACGTGCGACATTACCTCGTACGGGA
>CAYWNR010000609.1:0-2335 GCA_964459705.1 uncultured Gemmatimonadaceae bacterium
CGGCAACCAGCAGGCGGTTGTTCGGCGCGTCCAGGTTGGTGCGGATGTAGAGCTTCCCGTCCCGGAACCGCACGTCGAACCGCGCGTCGAGCCCGGTGATCAGGGGCTGTACGCGGCCCGCCCGAACGTCCTCCAGGAATACCTCGTTGCTGCGCCAGCCACGGGAGACCGTGTAGATCCGGTAGCGACCGTTGTCGATCTCGTCCATGCCGAGGAACCGATCCGGCCCGACTCCATCCCCGAATAGCATCGCGTCCCGCGCACGGTCCGTCCCGAAGCGGTGCCGGTAGACGTGCGAGCCCGTATCCCGCGAGCGATAGATGTAGTAGAAGCCGTCTTGGTTCCGCGTGAAGCTCACGTCGCTGTAGAGGGCGTTGGGCAACGAGTCCGCCATGTCCACACCGGCAGCGACATCCCGCACGCGGATCCGGACCTCGTCCTGGCCGCCATCGCGCACCGCGTAGATCAGCCGTTTGCCGTCCTGCGAGATCGTGAGAAGCTCGTAGCGGACCGTGTTACCGGGGCTCGTGCCGGTGGGGTCCAGCACGGTTTCGTACTCGGCGTCTGGATCGATCGGAACCAGCGAGTCGGCTGGCGGAGCGGGTCGGCGGTAGATGACGGGAAGCTCGGCCCCGCGTCGCCGCAGCGTGAAGTACTCATACGCGCCGCGGCGGGTCGGCGATCCGATGTCGGGCACGTCGAGCAATGCCTGCAACCGGGCGCGCACGGCCGCACGGATTGGCTGGTTGTCGATGATCTGTTCGGCGTACGCGTTCTGGGCGTCGATCCATGCCCGGGTCTCCGGACTGTCCTGATCTTCGAGCCAGCGATACGGATCCGGAATTGCGACGCCGTGGATCGTGTCCACGACCACCGCCTGCCGGGTTTCGGGGGGTGGGGGGAAAGCAGGAGCACACGCGCCAAGCAGGAACGCGGCAATCGGAACCAAGCGGAGTTGTCCGCGCGTCAAGGTCGACCTCCCGTCAAGAACGACATCCGGCAAAATGTGAGCGAAGGTCCTGGGCCGAGCGCCCCTCGTCGGGGGCTCGAGGGCAACCTCGTGGTCCGGCGTCGACGGCTGATCGCTCATCCCTCGTTCTGGAAGGCGCGGAAGTATGCGCGCCATGGTCCGACGGCCGTCTCGTAACGCCGGGCCATCACGCGCGCAATCTGGCCGAGGTGAGCGACGTCGTGAACGACCCAGGTCGCCAGGAGTTGGCCGAGGGTTACGGACCCGAGGTCGGGGTGACGTCCGCGGTGCGAGAAGTCCGCGGTCGTGAGACTCAGGCCGCGCAAGTCGGCGAGGTTGGCGGCCCGCAGCTCCGCAAACTCCTGGAGCTGGCCCGAGACGTCACGTCCAGGCAGCGACGCCCGATGGGCAAAGCGGTCGAACGGTTCGAACGGGCGAGCCTCGCCGTGTTCCACGATCGCATGCACGCGGACCATCCAATCCGTCCGCTCGCCATGGATCAGATGTCCCACCACCTCGATTGGAGAGAACGTGTCCGGTCCCTCGTCCGCTTCGAACCAGGATCGTGGCAGCCCGTCCAGCAACGCCGCCAGCGTGGTTGGGGTGCGCTCGAGCACGGCCAGGACCTCTCCGAGGTCGGGCGCCGCCGGATGTGTCATGCGTTGGGGGGGTCGTTTGGGGCGCGGAGCGTGCGCAGTTTCCCGCCGCAGAACTGTCCGGTGAAGAACGCGCCGACGAGGACCGGCACGGTTGTGAAGTGAAACCCGATTCCCGCGGCGAGTCGCAACGCGACCACCAGTGGCACCGGCGAGTGAACCGCGAAGAACCATGGCACCGAGAATTTCCGGGTGCCCGCCCGCCAGAACCCAAACGGGAGGTTGATACACATCACCAGCAGTGCCGTGAACCACAACGTCCGCGTGGAGACCTCCTTGGCGCGCGTCGCGTGCGCCGGCAAGATGGCCCGGCGGAGAACCGATTTCCAGCGACGGCCGGTCCGAGACTTGACGCTCCGGCGGCGATCGGTAAATTGGTAACCCGATGGTTACCAATGTGACGCGACTCAACCGCACCTTCGGTGCCTTGGCCGACCCCACCCG
The DNA here is from genome assembly GCA_964459705.1 of uncultured Gemmatimonadaceae bacterium. GTDB lineage: Bacteria > Gemmatimonadota > Gemmatimonadetes > Gemmatimonadales > GWC2-71-9 > JAOTWJ01. The sequence continues at coordinate 2,071 of CAYWNR010000609.1, forward strand.
CCGCGCGATTCTCGCGAGACTCGCCACGGGAGAGGCAACGGTTGGTGCGCTGGCCCGGCCGTTTGCCATGAGCCGCCCCGCCATCTCGAAGCACCTGCGGGTACTCGAGCATGCGGGCCTGGTGCGACGCACCCGCGACGGCCGGGTCAGTCGCTGCCAGCTCGACGCCGGGCCGATACGCGATGCCGCCGCTTGGGTCGACCACTACCGCCAGTTCTGGGAAGGACAACTCGAGTCGCTCGCCCGCTACCTGGAGCGCGGGAAG
>CAYWNR010000610.1:0-2327 GCA_964459705.1 uncultured Gemmatimonadaceae bacterium
CGGCCAAGACGACGTTCGGGACGATCGGCGTGAAGGTGTGGGTGTTCAAGGGTGAAGTCGTCGAGGACGCGCGCGTCCGGACGTACAGTACGGGAGCCTAGCGATGCTGGCACCGAAGCGGGTCAAATACCGCAAGATGATGAAGGGCCGGACCCGAGGGAGCGCGACGCGGGGGAACACGGTCGCGTTCGGGCAGTTCGGTCTGATGGCGGCGGAGCCGGGATGGATCACGAATCGCCAGATCGAGGCGTCGCGCGTCTCGCTGACGCGGGCCATGAAACGCGGCGGCAAGGTCTGGATCCGGATCTTCCCGGACAAGCCGATCACGAAGAAGCCGGCCGAGACGCGGATGGGGAAGGGCAAGGGCAACCCGGAAGGCTGGGTCTGCGTGGTGAAGCCCGGGCGCGGGATGTTCGAGCTCGAGGGTGTGACGGTGGAGGTCGCGCGCGAGGCCCTGCGGCTCGCGTCGGCCAAACTGCCGATCGCGACGAAGTTCGTCGTGCGAGAGGGATAGGGTTATGGCGCTGAAGGACGCGGAGCGGAAACCGCTCCCCATGGACGCGTTGCGCGAGCTCACCGAGCCGGAGCTCCAGGCGGAGCTGGTGACGCTGCGCGAGGCGCAGTTTCGTCTCCGGTTCCGGGCGGCGAGCGAGGACGTCTCGGGTGAGAACCCGATGCGGTTCCGGACGATGCGCCGCAACATCGCGCGCATCGAGACCGTGCTGCGAGAGAGGGCCCAGGTATGAGCGAACAAACGGCGGTCCGGGGGCGACGGAAGACGCGGACGGGCGTGGTGGTGAGCGACAAGATGACCAAGACGGTCACGGTCCAGCTCACGCGCCGGTTCGCCGATCCGATCTACGGGAAACAGGTGAAACGGACCAAGCGGGTCGCGGCGCACGACGAGCACGGGGCGAAGGCGGGAGACACCGTCCGGATCATGGAGACGCGGCCTCTGTCCCGCACGAAGCGTTGGCGGGTCGTCGAGATCGTCCGGCGGGCCCGGTAGGGGGACATCGTGGTTCAGCAGGAATCGATGCTCAAGATCGCGGATAACTCCGGCGCCCGGCGGGCGCTGGTGATTCGGGTGTTGGGTGGGAGCAAGCGCCGCTACGCCGGTCTCGGCGACATCGTGGTCGTGACCATCAAGGACGCGCTGCCGACGGGGCAGGTGAAGAAGGGCGAGGTGGTGAAGGCGGTGGTCGTTCGGACGGCCAAGGAGACGCGGCGGCGCGATGGCAGCTACATCCGGTTCGACGACAACGCGGCGGTGCTGATCACCGATCAGGGCGAGCCGCGCGCCACGCGCATCTTCGGCCCGGTCGGCCGCGAGCTGCGGGAGAAGAAGTTCATGAAGATCGTGTCGCTCGCGCCCGAGGTGATCTGATGAAGCCGCTCGTGTACAAAAAGGCCCGGCGCCAGCGAACCACGAAGGTCACGCGGCACCGCATGCGCATCACGAAGGGCGACCACGTCCGCGTGGTCCGCGGCGAGGATGCGGGGAAAGAGGGGACGGTGCTCCACGTCTTCCCGAAGATGAATCGCGTGGTGGTGGAGGGGGTCAATACCGTCAAGCGGCACCGCAAAGCGACGCGGGCCGATGAAGAGGGCGGGGTCATCACGTTCGCGGCGCCCATTCACGCCTCGAATGTCATGTTGCTCGATCCCAAGTCCAAGGCGCCGACGCGGGTGCGCCGGAAGCAGAACGCGGATGGATCGGTGGAACGGTTGAGCGTGAAATCCGGACAGCCGATCCCGAGGAAGCGGTAGGAGCATGGCGAAGACGAAGACGGAGACGAAAAACGCGGCGGCCCCGGCGGCCCCGGCGGTCGCCGTGGACGCGACCCCGGCGCCCAAGCCCAGGCTCGGCGAGTACTACCGGCAGTCGGTGCGGCCCAAGTTGATGCAGCAGTTCGCGCTGAAGAACCCGCACGAGGTTCCGCGGCTCGCGAAGATCGTCCTCAACGTGGGCGAGGGCGAGGCGGCCAAGACTCCCAAGCTGCTGGACGCGATCGTGGTGGAATTGGGACAGATCACGGGCCAGCGGCCGGTGATCACGCGGGCCAAGAAGTCGGTCGCGAACTTCGGCCTGCGCGCGGGAATGGCGATCGGTGCGGCGGTCACGCTGCGAGGCGCGCGAATGTGGGAGTTCCTGGACCGGTTCATCAACGTCGCGATCCCGCGGGTGCGCGATTTCCGGGGATTGCCATCGAAGTCGTTCGACGGTCGAGGCAGTTACTCGATCGGGGTCAAAGAGCAGATGATCTTCCCGGAGATCGACTACGACAAGGTCGAGAAGATCCACGGGATGAACATCACGTTTGTCA
>CAYWNR010000611.1:0-2309 GCA_964459705.1 uncultured Gemmatimonadaceae bacterium
CGCACGCAGTCGTGGGAGCGCATGCGGGCAGGGATCTTCAACGTGACCTCAACCCATCTGCTGCTCCGCCGCTTGCCCGCGCGCGCGGCGCGCGGCGGTGGTGGTGGCGCGTCCGGCCCGCCCGGATTCGGCAGGCGCGGCGGCGGCACGAGTCGGCCTTCTGAAAGCACCGATGCCGTGCTGCACGATCTGGCCACGGGGCGAGACCTGTTCTTGGGAAGCGTCGGGGACGCGGCGTTCGACCGGCAGGGCGACTTCCTCGCGTACGCCACTGAAGCGGAACCGCGCGACGGCAACGGCCTCTTCCTCATGGAGCTGGCGAGTCACCGGATCCACGCGCTGGACAACGACACGCTGATCTACAGCCGGATCGAGTGGAGTGACGACGGCGACCGCGTGGCCGCGCTCAAGGGTCATCCGGTCGAGAAGAAGCGGGAGCGGGACAACACGCTCGTGACGTTCGCGAATCTCCGGAAGGCCATGGATCAGCCAACCGCCAAGGCGCTCGACCCGAGCGCGACGGGATTCCCGACGGGGTTCGTGATCAGCGAGCGCGCCTCGCTCGAGTGGAGCGAGGACGGTGCCCGCGTGTTCTTCGGCATCATTCCCCAGACGGCCGCGCCCGACACGGGCCGCGCGCCGAGTCGTGACTCCGTGCCCGACGTGGACGTGTGGCGCACCGAAGACGAGCGCATTCAGTCGGCGCAGATGATCCGCGCCAATCGCGATCGCAACTTCACCTTCCAGCAGGCGTTCGATGTTGCCCAGGGTCGCTACGTCACACTCACCGATTCGGCCATGCGCACCGTGGACATCGCGCCCGATGGGCGCTGGGCTGTGGGGCTCAACGACCGCGCGTACATCTCGGACACCGCGCACGCCAAGGCGGATCTCTACCGGGTCAACACGGCAACCGGCGAGCGCACACCAATGATGAAAGGGCAGCTCGTCGGTCAGCATGCGTTCGGGATCAGTCCCGACGGCCGGCGCTACGTCTACTGGAAGGACAACCGGTATGAAGCGTACGATCTCGACGCCGGCACGTCGCGTGCGCTCTCCGGCGGCGAGAATGCCGACTTCCTGAACGTCGAGTGGGACTACGTGGGACCACGCCCGCCGTATGGCGTCGCGGCGTACGCGAGCGACGGAAGCGGGATCATCGCCGAGGGGCGCTACGACCTCTGGTTCGTGCCCTTCGGTGCCGGAACCGCACGGAACCTGACGAATGGGGCAGGGAACAAGGACGAGATCCGGTACCGGTACGTCCAGACCGAGCCGATCGACTCCGCCGCGCCGCGCCACGTGCGCACCGGTGACGAGATCGACCTGAGCAAGCCGGTCACCCTGTCCGCATACGGACAGTGGACCAAGAAGGAGGGTTTCTATCGCCTGGCTCGGGGCCAGCTCGAGAAGCTCGTGTATACGGACGCGAAGTACAGCACGCCGCTGCGCGCGGACAAGGCCGATCGGTTCCTGCTGACGCGCCAGACATTCGCCGAGTTTCCCGATCTGCAGGTGGCGAGCGCCGCGTTCTCGGACATGCGGAAGATCAGCGACGTGAATCCACAGCAGGCGGAATACCTGTGGGGCCACCGTGTCCTGTTCGACTACACCAACAAGGATGGCAACAGGCTCCAGGGGATCCTGGCGCTCCCGGACGACTACCAGCCGGGCGAGAAGCGGCCGATGCTGGTGACCTTCTACGAGAAGAACTCGCAGAACATGCACCGCTACACGCCGCCGTCGTTCATGGGCAGCATGGGCGCGATGCCGGTGGAGGCCGTGAGCCACGGGTACATCACGATGTTGGCGGACGTGTACTTCCACACGGGGCGCTCGCACAGCGACGTGTTGGAGTGTGTCGAAGCCGCCGTCCGCAAGGTGATCGCCATGGGGTACGCCGATTCCGCGCACATCGGCGCGAATGGGCACAGCTACGGTGGCGAGTCCGCCGCCTTCATCGCCACCCGGTCCCACCTGTTTGCGGCCGTCGGGATGGGCGCCGGCGTCACCGATCTGTACACCGACTTCAGCCAGAGTTGGGGCTGGTCGTATCAGGTGTCGGGTGGGAGCGGCGAGAATGGGAACGAGTATTACCTGTTCAGCCAGGGCCGTTGGGGCGTGAGCCCGTGGGACGCGCCCGACCTCTACCATTTCGAGAGCGCCCTGACGCACGTGCGCGAGGTGCGCGAGCCGATCCTGATCATGCACGGCGCCGCCGATCCCACCGTGTCGTTCACCGAGGGGATGAACTTCTACAACGCGCTGCGGTTCAACGGGAAAGAAGCGTACATGCTCGCCTATCCCGG
>CAYWNR010000612.1:0-2301 GCA_964459705.1 uncultured Gemmatimonadaceae bacterium
TCGATCCCGTCACGACGCTGCGGAAATCCGTGCCGCCCAACGTCGCCGCCGCGGTCGCCAAGGCGCTGGCGAAGCTGCCCGCCGATCGCTTCGAGACGGCGGCGGCCTTTGCGGAGGCGCTCGGAAACCCGGCCTTTACCACGGCAACCGCCGCGGACTCCTCGGGCTCGCGTGCACGTGCCCACGCCTCTCCCGTCGTGCGCGTTCTGGCGGCACTCGCGATCCCGGCCCTCCTCGTCGCTGGGTGGGCCTTGGTTCGCCCCCAGCCCACCGCGGGACCGAGCGTGTACGACGTGGCGCTGCCGGACACCGCGCCTATGCGTGTCGGCGGGGTCGGGTTCGCGGTGGCTCCCGCGGGTGACTTCGCGATCTACACCGCGCAGCGGGCCGGTCACAGCGAGCTGTGGTATCGGAGCTTGCACGATGCTACCGCGCGACGGATCGACGGAACCGAAGGGGCGCGATCCCCGTCGGTGTCGCCGGATGGCGTGCAGGTGGCATACCTGCGCGTCGCGAAGGCCCAGGTGGCAACGCTCGAGGTCATGCCTGTGGCCGGTGGGACCGCCACCACCCTGGGCACCACGGACCCGTACGCGCAAGTCGAGTGGCTGGCCGACGGACGCGTCCGGTTGGTGGAAGGTGACGGGAATAATGCCCGCTGGTTCGATCCGTCCGGCGGAACCTCCACCGGAACCCCAATCCAGTACTGCATGATGGTCGCGTCGCTTCCCGATCCCGACGCCCTCCTGTGTGGCGGCGGTGGTGCGAAGAACGCCTATCAGATCGACATCAAGGATAGCAGCCGCCTCCGGCGCGATTGGCACAGGGTTGCCGATTCGGCGCCGGTGTTCGGCGCCCAGTTTCGGGTCATCGACGGTCGCTATCTGATCTATCTCTCATCGGTCGGCGACCTGCTGGCCGCGCCCGTCAACCTGGCGACGGGTCAGGTCGGACGGTCCGTCCGGATGCTCGCGGGATTGGGACGGGAGTACTACACGGGGGCCGGGACCTTTGCCGTTGGAGCGTCGGGTACGCTGGTCTACGCCTCCGGCGCGAATCGCGCCGTCGGCCAACTGGTCCGTGTCGGCGAGCATTCGATGGATACCCTCCCGGTGGGTCGCGCCGCATTCCTGCTTTATGCCATGAGTCCTGATCAACGCCGTTTGGCGGCGGTCGTGGAGGTTCTCGATGGAGAGGAACTCCGCGTCTACGATCTCCGGAGCGGCGACCATGTGACGTGGCTGCACCGACCGCAGATCCGTCAGCCGCTCTGGAGTCCAACGGGAGACCGGCTCACGTTCCAGTCCATGGACACGATCTTCGTGGGCGCACTCAACGCGGTTGGCGTCGTCACGCCATTGTTCGTCCGCAGCGGGTTCGAGGGCTTCAGCTGGTTGCGCGATGGACGCGTCGTGGGCATCGACTGGGACGCGGACCTGGTTCTGGCCGCGCACATGGACAAGGACCCCGTGACGCTGGATACCATTGTGGGAGATGCGGGGTTCGTCCGTCCGTCCCCCGACGGGCGCTGGCTCGCCTACAACGACAGGCAACTCCGGACGCTCTGGCTCGAGCCGTTCCCCCGCACTGGTGAGCGCTACCAGGTCGCGGCGGGTGACGTGATGGATCCCCAATGGCTCTCGCCCACCGAGTTCGTGGTCGAGGTGCTGGATTCCACGGTATGGTTCGACCGCGTGCGGATCGATCCGGCGACCGACCCGCCCATCGTGAGCCGTCGCAGGTTTGTCGATGCCCCGCGGTTCGTCGATGCCGCTGGCGAATCGTATGCCCTCACGCCGGACGGACGGGTGGTGTACGTAGAGGGAGACGAGGAGCGACCGATACCGTACCTGCGCGTGGTTCCCCATTGGGTGGAGCAGATGAAGCGGGCGGTTGACGAGGCGAATCGGTGAGCGCCGCAGCTCGCCTGGTGCCACTGCAGTGACGCGGCATCCACGTCGCTTCAGCGACAGCCGCCGAGCCGCCGCTTTAGCGGCGGATACTGGGGCAGGCGCATGACCGAAACGACCGCACGCTTCACTGCCGCCCTGGCCGACCGCTACCGCATCGAGCGCAAGCTCGGCCAAGGCGGCATGGCCACGGTGTATCTCGCCGAGGACGTGAAGCACCGCCGCCGAGTCGCGATCAAGGTGTTGCGGTCGGAGCTGGCCGCTGCCATAGGACCCGAGCGGTTCCTGCGAGAGATCGAGACGACCGCCGCATTGCACCATCCCCACATACTCGCGCTTTATGACTCCGGAGAGGCCGCCGGCTCGCTCTACTACGTGATGCCGTTCGCCG
>CAYWNR010000613.1:0-2300 GCA_964459705.1 uncultured Gemmatimonadaceae bacterium
ACCGATGTCGACGGCTACGTCACGATCATGCGGGTCGATACCGACGGTCGCCTCCGAGTGCTGTTCCCGTTGCGCCCGGAGGACGACAACTTCGCGCGCGGCGGCGTCGCCCATCGCGTTCCGGGCAGGGTGGCGGATCAAACGCTGCGCGTCGAGGAATACCCTGGCGAGGGGTTTCTGTTCGCCCTCGTCACCCTCGATCCGGTGGCGTTCCCGCGGCGGGGTCCGGATGGAGACTGGGACTACCCGGCGCTCGGTATTCCGGCTCGCATTACCGAAGACCCGTACGCGACGTTCGCCGGCCTGCTCGCCGTGATCCTGCCGGACGGGTACCTCGGCTATGCGCACGACGTCGTACCGTACTTCGTCGAGGAACAACACGGGTACCCGCGGTTCATGTGCTACCAGTGCCACGCATACGTGTCGCCGGCCGTCTGGGATCCGTACGCGCATTCCTGCATCCGGTGGCGCGTTGCCGACGCGGGCTTCCCGTATCCGTTCGCGGGCCTCCCCGGCACCGACGTCATCGTCGCCGCACCGCTGCCCCGGCCGCGCTATGTCGTGGAGCCGCTCCACCCCAAGTCGGCGGCCCCGCGCGTCCCGCGCGCCGCGGAGGGGCGGCGACCCACGGGCGTCACCACCCCGGCGCCCCCAGGCCGAGCACCGGCAATTGCCGGACCGCGGCGGACCACGAAATCACCGGCGGCGCCGGCTGTCGGTGGCCCCCCGCGCATCCAACCCGCTCCCCCCCGCCGCGCCGCGCCAAGCGGGCGCGCGCGTGATGCCGCGAAGCCCAGCAAGACGTCGTCTCCGCCGGCCCGCCGGCCACCCGCGAAACGTCCCGCGAAGTTCTGACCCCGGGCGCGCCGTCGCCGGAAGCCGGGCGTGTGCCCGGCTCGGGTCCCGATCGCTCGCTCAGGTAGCGAAGGGCGTTTCCAGGGAGGGGCTCTGCGGCGTCAGGAGTTCTGCTCCGGCTTCCGTGATCAGCATGTCGTCCTCCAGCCGGACCCCGAACTCGCCGGTGAGGTAGATCCCCGGCTCGTCGCTGAACGTCATGCCCGGTGCCAGGGGAAGGCTGTTGCCGCGCACGAGGTACGGCCACTCGTGCCCGTCCATCCCAATGCCGTGACCCACACGATGGGTGAAATGCGTGTAGCCCGGACCGAAGCCGGCCTGGTCAATCACCCCGCGCGCCGCGGCGTCGACCGCTTGGCATTCCACCCCCGGGCGCGCGGCCGCGAGCGCCGCCGCCTGCGCGCGGTGCACCACGTCGAACACCTGCCGCATGCGCGCCGTCGGCGTTCCCATGACGAACGTCCGACTGAGGTCGGAGCGGTATCCCTCGACCGCGCATCCGCCATCGATGAGCAGGATGGTTCCCTCCCGAACGACCTGTGGCTGCACGGACCCATGTGGCAGCGCGGAGTATTCCCCGGTCTGCACGCTCGCACCTCCACTGTAGCCCAAGCGCTCGTGCGCTGCGGCCACCAGCTCCCCGAAGCGGTCCTGGGTCATGCCCTCCTGGAGGGCCTTCCACGCGGCTTCATACGCGCGCAGGGTGACCTTGGACGCGTGTCGCATGAGCGCGATCTCGTGCGCGTCCTTGCGGCCGCGGCACCCGGCGGTGACGGCCGTGCCCGACACGATTCGGAGCGACGGCGCGGCTTGCGCGACACCATCGGCAAACACGAACCGCGTGGTCTCTTCCATCCCGAGCCGGCCCGAGAGGATGCCCCGCGCCTTGAGCCCGTCCGCGACCAGGCGATACGGGCTCTCGTCCTCCTGCCAGGTCATCACGTCGACGCCATCTGGACCCAGCGGGCCGCTCGCCAGCTGTTCCCGGGTCCGCCCCTCCTCGAAGGCGGGCGTGACGACGAACGGCGCGCCACGCACGGGCACGACGACCGCGAACAGACGCTCCGAGAGGCCCCACCGGACGTTCGTGAAGTAGGCGAGGGACGTCCCACCGGCGAGCATCACGGCGTCGAGATCGTTGGCGGCCATGAGTTGCCGCGCCCGCTCGAGACGGCGGCGGCGCTCCTCCGTGGAAATCGGCTGGACGCCCTCCCGCATCGGCGTGAGCGCCAGGAGGGACGGAGGGAGATCCCGGGGTCCCTGCGCCTGTTCCAGGCGCTCGGCAGGATCCGTGGCGGGAAGCGCCGTCCCCGCAAACGCGAGCGACGAGGCTTCGAGGAAGGCGCGACGAGTCAACATGGACCACTCCGGCGTTGGTTGGGGTGATGGCGACCGGCGGACCCGGCGGACCCGGCGGACCCGGCGGACCCGGCGGACCCGGCGGA
>CAYWNR010000614.1:0-2284 GCA_964459705.1 uncultured Gemmatimonadaceae bacterium
ATCGGTCAGTCGGTCAGTTGCCATCTTTCGTATCCCGAAAGACAAGATTCAGTGTGCGTGTTTCCGAAAACCGCGTGATCCTCCGGTGGTTCCTAGGCCGTGCTCTCCGCTTCCTCTTCCTCGTCACCTTCCTCGAAGTACTCCTCGTAGAAGACGTAGGGGTTCTCTCGCGGATGGGCGATCATCTCCGGCGTCGGTTCGATCTCTATCGCTTCCAGGAAGTTGCCGAGCCCGACGCGCTGCATCAGCTCGCCAACGCGTTCCCGGTTCTTGCCGTGCTCACCCCAGAACTCCCAAATGCGCTCGGCGAGGTCCTTGATCTCCTGATAGGGAGGCTCGAGCTTGATGAAGGGGATGATGACGGAGGAAAGCTGTGCTCCCTGCACGATCGGGGCCTTGGAGCCCAGGAGAATCGTCGCACCCCGGTCCTTTCCCGGTCGCAGCGCTTTCGGCATGGCGTTGATGCAGTGCATGCACTTGACGCAGTTGCTGTTGTCGATCGTGAGCTGCTTGCCGTCCCAGTCCATGCACTTGGTCGGGCAGTTCGCGCACACGTCCTTCTGAATGTCCATACCGGCGGTCGCGTAGGCCCGTACTTCGTCGTGGTCAATCTGGATGTCGTCCCGCCACGTCCCGATGATGGACATGTCGGCGCGCGCAATCGCGGCCACACAGTCGTTCGGGCAACCCGAGCATTTGAACTTGAACTTGTACGGGAACGCCGGCCGGTGAAGCTCGTCCTGGAAGTGGTGCGTGAGTTCGTTGCACAGATCCAGCGTGTCGTAGCAAGCCCACTCGCAGCGGGCCGGGCCTACGCACGCGCTCGGCGTCCTGACGTCGGAGCCCGAGCCTCCCAGGTCAAAGCCATGCTCGGTCAGCTCCTTGAACGTGGGCTCCAGTTCATCCGTCGTCGTCCCGAGCAGAATGATGTCGCCCGTGGAGCCGTGCATGTTCGTGAGCCCGGACCCGTGACGCTCCCAAATGTCACAGATCGTCCGTAGCGCGTCAGACGTGTAGAACCACCCGCTCGGCATGTTGACCCGGAGCGTGTGGAAGTGCGCGATCTTCGGGAACTCGTCCTGAAGGTCGTTGTACCGGCCGATGACGCCACCGCCGTACCCAAGGACGCCGACGATCCCCCCGTGTTTCCAATGCCCCATCTTCTCATGGTAGGAGCGTTCGAGCAGATGGAGCAACTGCTCGGCCTCCTCTTTGAATTCGGCCGTCTCCTTGATTTGCGTGACGAAGCTGGGCCAGGGGCCTTTTTCCAGCTCGTCCAACATCGGAGTACCGTTACCGTTGCCACCTGACTCGGCCATCGTTTTCTCCTTGTGGCGTGGCATGATGGCGTAAACCGCTCAGCGGACTACGCCAGTTGCACTCGTTCCCTCACGGTCAGCACGATCTTGTACAGCGTCGTCAACACCAATCCACCCACGGCGTACACACCCACGGTGATCGCCACTTCGGGGAGCGTGGGCGCGTATTCGGTGATGTGCTCGAGCGGCGACGGGATGAAGCCCGTCACGATGAGCGCCATCCCCTTCTCGATCCAGATGGCCGCGATCACCCCGCCGCAGAGCAGCGCCAAATAGCGTTCCTGATGGCGGACGGTGGGAATCAGCAGCAGAATGGCGCAGGCCACCGCCAGGGCCTCACCCACCCAGGTCCACGGCGTCAACGCGTTGTGTCCATCGAGGCCGAGGAAGAGGTACGAGAACGACCGGACGTGGTCCGGCATTCCGCTATAGAGGGCGGTAAACACTTCGACCAGCACGAAGAACAGGTTGATCGCCATCGCGTAGGTCACGATGGTGCTCAATGCGCGCACGGCCTCGCGTCCGGCGTCGAACTTGCCAAACCGCCGGACCAGGAGTGCCAGCAGGATCAGCAGGCTGGGGCCGGACGCGAACGCGGACGCGAGAAATCGCGGCGCGAGAATGGCTGTCATCCAGAACGGACGCGCCGCCAGGCCGGCGTACAAGAACGCCGTCACCGTGTGGATGCTGACCGCCCAGGGGATCGAGAGATAGATGAGCGGGCGGACCCACCGCGGGGGCGGGGCCTCCTTCCGCTCCGCTTCGATGGTCACCGAGCCGATCACGAGGTTCAGCGCCAGGTAGCCGGTCAGCACCATGAAGTCCCAGAACATCACGGAGTGCGGGCTCGGATGGAGGAGCACGTTCATCACGCGCGCCGGCTGCCCCATGTCCACGAACACGAACAGCATGCACATCAAGACCGCCGAGACGGCGAGGAACTCCCCCAGAATCACCATCCGGCC
>CAYWNR010000615.1:0-2284 GCA_964459705.1 uncultured Gemmatimonadaceae bacterium
ACCCGTCATCGGCTGAAGAAGAAGGACCCGTCCGCCAAGATCAGCGATCCGGTGAAGCCGATCGTCTACTACGTCGACCCCGGCACGCCGGAGCCGATGCGTTCCGCGCTGCTGGAGGGCGCGCGCTGGTGGAACCAGGCGTTCGAGGCCGCGGGCTACCGCAACGCGTTCCAGGTCGTCGTGCGGCCGGACAGCGTCAACCCACTCGACATTCGCTACAACGTGATCAACTGGGCGCACCGCTCGACGCGCGGCTGGAGCTATGGCGGGAGCGTCACCGACCCCCGCACCGGCGAGATCATCAAGGGCGTCGTCACGCTCGGCTCCATGCGGGTGCGACAAGACTACCTCATCGCGGAAGGACTGCTCTCCCCCTACAAGACCGGCACCGAGACGCCACCGGAGCTGGCGCAGTGGGCGCTCGCGCGGGTGCGCCAGCTGGCGGCGCACGAGGTCGGCCACACGCTGGGCTTCGCGCACAACTACTACGACAGCCGACTGGGCCGCATCTCGGTGATGGACTACCCCGCCCCGCTGGTCACGCTCAAGCCGGACGGCTCGCTCGACTACTCGAGCGTCTATGACGTGGGCATCGGCCCGTGGGACAAGGTCGCCATCACCTGGGGCTATCAGGACTTTCCCGCCGGCACGAACGAGCGACAGGCGCTCCAGAAGATCCTGGATGATGCCTGGGGGAAGGACCTGATCTTCCTCACCAACCAGGACATGAGCGCGAGCCCCAAGGTCGACCAATGGTCCAACGGCGTCGACCCGGTGGCCCAGCTGAACGTCGAGATGGACGTGCGGCGCGCGGCGTTGAACCGGTTCGGTGAGAACGCCATCCGTCGCGGCATGCCGATCGCGGAGATGGAAGAGGCGCTGGTGCCGCTCTATCTCCATCACCGCTATCAGGTGGAGGCGTCGGCGACGGCGCTCGGCGGCCAGGACTTCATCTACGCCCTCCGCGGCGACGGCCGGACACCCACCAGGCCGATATCGGGAACTGTGCAGCGCGCGGTGCTTGGCGCGCTCAACCGCACGCTCCAGCCCTCGGAGCTGGTGCTGCCCCCGTCGGTCGTGAAGGCGCTGCCCCCGCGGCCGCAGGGTTACGGCGCGCACCGCGAGCTGTTCCCGCGGTACACGGGCCTCACGTTCGACGCCATCACGCCCGCCGTCGCGGCCGCGGGGGTGACGGTGGATGCCGTACTGGACGCACAGCGGGCCGCGCGGCTCGTCGAGCAGCACGCGCTCGACCCGTCATTGCCGGGACTCGGCGAGGTCATCGACTCCCTGTTCGCGAGCACGTTCGGCGCGCGGCCTGCCAACCCGTACGAGGCCGAGGTCAGCCGGGCGGAGCAGCGCGTGGTGACCGAGCGGCTCATGCAGCTCGCCGCGCGGGCCCCGATGCCGCAGGTGCGGGCGGTGGCCTCCCTCAAGCTCGAGAGGAAAGCGAGCGACCTCGCCGGCATGATCGCCGGCGCCGACGAGGCGAACGCCGCGGCCTACACGCTGCTCGCGCGGGACATCCACCGATTCATCGAGCGCCCCTACTCCGCCGACAGCACGCCCGGATCGCCGGATGCGCCCCCGGGCGCGCCGATTGGCGAGCCCGCGCTGGAGTTCATCAAGCGGTATCTGGAGCCATGGTGTTCGTGGGCGGGTAGGCGGTCAGGCGGATGAAGGCCGTGCAGCGCAGGGTCGCTTCAGCGACATCAGCCGAGCCGTCGCTTGAGCGACGGATGGGCTAGCCCGTGTTCACCGGCGACCAGATCGTCTCCGCACTTCGAAGCGCCGGCGTCACTCACGTGGTCACGGTGCCCGACAGCACGCTCGGCCAATGGGAGTCCGCGATTCAAGCCTCGGGCATCCCGTTGGTGCGCGTCTGTCGCGAGGGAGAGGCGTGGCAGGTGGCCGCGGGGCTCTACCTCGGCGGCGCCGAGCCGCTGGTGGTGATCCAGTGCACCGGGCTGTTCGAGTCGGGAGACGCGCTGCGCGTCGCGCTGCACGACTGGCGACTCCCGCTCTGGGCCATGATCGGCTACCGCAGCTATCTCAATCAGGACACGCTGCCCGGCGACACGTGCCTCGTGTTCACCGAGCCCGTCCTCGACGCATGGAGGATTCCCTATCGGCTCATTACCGATCCGGCGCAAATCGACGAAATCGCCGAACACTGGCGGGTGTGTCGCGCCACCGGCACGCCGGGCGCGGCACTCATCGCCGAGGGAAAGGCATGAGCGCCCAGCGCGAACGCATGCCGCTCGTGGAAGCGCTGGCCGCCGTC
>CAYWNR010000616.1:0-2276 GCA_964459705.1 uncultured Gemmatimonadaceae bacterium
TACGACATGCGCGAGCCGTACTACGTGTGTGGCGGCCTGCAGGACAACGGCAGCTGGTGCGGCCCCACCTCCACCGCGTTCCGCGACGGGATCCGGAAGAACGACTGGTACACCATCTCGGGCGGCGACGGGTTCTACGCCGTGCCCACGATGGATCGCCCCAACATCATCTTCAGCAATCTCCAGGGCGGCGTGATCTTCGAGACCGATCTCCAGTCCTGGAGCACCCGGAACATCCATCCCTATCCCAATCGGATCGGGTCGGCCGGCGACGCCATGGTCGGGCACAAGTACCGGTTCAACTGGGACTCGCCCATCGTGCTGTCGCCCAACGATCCGAAAGTCGTGTACTTCGGCGGCAACGTGCTGTTCCGCACCCGGAATGACGGGCAGACCTGGGAGGTGATCAGCCCGGATCTCACCACGAACGACACCACCAAGCAGCAGTCGTCCGGTGGGCCGATCTACGTGGACAACACGGCGGCGGAGTTCCACACCACCATCATGACCATCGCCGAGTCACCTGTCCGTCAGGGCGTCATCTGGGTGGGGACGGACGACGGGAACATCCAGGTCACGCAGGACGACGGGAACACGTGGACGAACGTGGTGAAGAACGTCAAGGGACTACCAGCGAATTCGTGGGTGTCCCGCATCGAAGCTTCCCATTACGACGCGGGAGCCGCCTACGTGGCCATCGACCGGCACCAGGAGAACGACTTCGCGCCGTATCTCTACAAGACCGCTGACTATGGCAAGACGTGGACGGCGCTGCGCGGCAACCTCCCGCCGGTCGGCTACGCGCACGTGATTCGGGAGGACCCGGTCATGCGGGATCTCCTGTACGCCGGGACCGAGCTAGGCGTCTTCGTCTCGTGGAACGGCGGTCGTGAGTGGTCGTCGCTGCGGATGGGACTGCCGCCGGTTGCCGTGCGCGACATCCGGGTGCATCCGCGGGACAACGACCTGATCATCGCCACGCATGGACGAGGCGCCTGGGTGCTCGACCACATCACTGCCTTGCAGCAACTCGGTGCGGTCGGCGGACAGGTTCGGCTGTTCGACGTCCGGCCGGCCATCCGCTGGGAGATGGCGGGCCGGGACGCAAGCCTCGGGTCCGAGACCTATCAGGCCGAGAACCCGCCGTTCGGTGCGCTGATCGATTTCTACCTCCCGACGGTGCCGGAGGGGACTGTGCGGCTCACGATCGCGGGCGCGGACGGCAAGCAGGTGCGCGAGCTTCGGGTTCGCGACCCGGTGGCCGGTGTCAACCGCGTCGTTTGGGATCTCTCGTACGAGGGGCCGCAGCCGGTGCCGGGGCAGCGTGAAGCAGAAGCAGGCGGCCGATTCCGACGATTCAATGCGGGACCACTCGCCGCGCCGGGCAAGTACCGCGTGACGCTCTCGGCAGGCGGCGCCACGGCAACCACGGCCGTGCACGTCCGGCCCGATCCGCGGCGCGCGGTGCCGGCGGCGGACTTCACGGCGCAGCTCGCCGCGACGCTCGAGTTGCGCGACCTCGTCTCCACGGTGAATCGCGCCATTGGCCGGAGCGAAGACGTGATCGGCCAACTCGCGGAACTCCAGCAACGGCTGACGCGCGAACGGGCGCCGGATTCCGTGCGGGCCGCGGTGCGGGCGGCGCACGAGCGGCTGACGCGCTTCCGCGGAGAGCTGACGCGGCCGACACCGACGTTCGGGTATCGCCAGTATCCACGCCTCCGTGAGGAGCTGGGCTCGTTGTCTTCGGCCATCAACGGCGTTGCGGCGCGACCCACCGACGCGCAGCAGCTCCGGCTCGGCGAGCTGCGCATGGAGGTCCAGACCATGGAGCGCGACCTCGCGGCGGCGCTCGCGGATGTCGAGGCGATCAACCGCATGCTCGCGGACCGGCCGGTGGTGATCACGGGAGGGCGGTCGTGACCGACCCCACACCACCCCGACGTCGCACCGAGCCACTGCTCGACGAATTGGGAACCGCGATCATGGCGGGTAAGGACGCGGCGGCGTTCCTCTGGCAGGTGCCGGACGACGCCGACACGCGAAACCGGATGGCCGAGCTGCTCGAGCGGATTCGCGACGGGTCGGCACGGCAGGGCCGGACCGAGATGCCGAAACTGTGTGACGAACTCCTCACCGCCGTGCGGGCACAGCCCACGCCGCAACAGGTGGACATTCTCCAGGACGGGTTCGACCGCCTCTACAAGCTCTGGGCGGCCGCGAAATCCGGCCTGTTGTAACGACTCGCTTCAGGAGAGCACCATGCCCAACCCGTT
>CAYWNR010000617.1:0-2274 GCA_964459705.1 uncultured Gemmatimonadaceae bacterium
CGGCGATCGCCGCCCAGGTGACCGCGGGCAGTTATCTCTCGGACCCCATGCGCACCGGCGTCGCCGGCCGATACGTCGCCGCGGGCGTCCGCATCGCGCCCTTCTCCCACCGGAGAGCCGTCCGCGCGCTGGACGAACGACTCCGATCGCAGTTGCGGCTGCCCACCGCTCCCCCGGACCGTTCCCTGCCCACGCTGATCATCGAGGGCGCCGGCATCGGCGCCGAGGGCATCACGATTGTCGCGCCATCCGCCGACGTGGTCGAGATCGCCGCCGACTTCACCGACTGGCAGCCCGTCGCCCTGACGCGCGTGGGCCGGAACCGCTGGTATCTGAACGTGGTCCTCGCGCCCGGCGTGTATCGGTTGAACCTGCGCCTCGACGGAGGCGAGTGGACGGTCCCCCGCGGCCTGACCGTGCAAGACGACGAATTCGGCAGTCGGGTTGGACTCGTCGTGATTCAATGATCCGGAGGTCGCCATGCGACGCCCGACCCTCGCGACGATCTGCGCTCTGATCGCCTGCGCCCAGTCCCCAAAGGTCGCGACGCCGGTCACCCCCGACGTTGACCAGCCGTTCACCCTACGCGTGGGTGAGGTCGCGACCGTAGCCGCGGTTGGTGGTTCCGTGCGACTCGTGGCCGTGGTCGCCGACTCGCGGTGCCCGACCCGGGTCCAGTGCGTCTGGGCCGGGGACGGAGCGGTCGCGGTGGAAGCCACGCCCGCGGGCGGAGTCGCGCGAAGCGACACGCTCCATACCGCGCTCGATCCCAAGACGGCGACCATGGATGGCTGGACGCTCGAGCTCACCGCACTGGTTCCCTACCCCGACGAGCCGGGCAGCATTCCTCCCGACGGATACAGGGCGACATTCGTGATACGTCGCACGCCGTAGTGGCGCGATAGCGAGGGGCCGGCCGCCCCTCCGCGACCTACTGGCGGGACCGGGTCCTCACGGGATAGGCTTTTGCCGTCTTGCCGTCCCGTTCCGGGGCGGCCGAACGCCGGTCTTGGAGCCCACTCATGACATCCCGTCATCGCGCCACGATTGCGGCCCTCCTGCCGCTGCTCTGTCTGCCTGGATCAAGTGTCGCCCAGCAGGGCCCTCCACCGGGCGCCACCGCACTGACCGGTTTGCACTGGCGCGCCATTGGACCCGCCAACATGGGCGGACGCGTGACGGCCGTCACCGGCATTCCCGGCGTGCGGGACACATTCTACGTTGCGGGCGCCGACGGCGGGCTCTGGAAGACCGTGAACGCGGGCGTCACCTTCACCGCCCTTTTCACCGACCAGACCGTCTACTCGATCGGCGCGGTGACCGTCGCGCCATCCGACCACAACGTGTTGTGGGTTGGGACGGGCGAGGGCGACCCGCGGAACAGCGCGTCGTTCGGGGACGGCGTATACCGCTCCGATGATGCCGGCCGCACCTGGCGGCACCTCGGGATCGAGAACAGCGAGCGGATCAAGCGGATCGTCGTGGATCCGCGGAACCCCAACGTTGCCTACGTGTGCGCGTTGGGTCACGCCTGGGGTCCTAACGCCGAGCGCGGCGTGTTTCGCACGACCGACGGTGGAACGACCTGGAGCAAGGTGCTCTACCGCGACGAGGATACCGGCTGTTCGGACATCGCCATGGACGCGGCCAACGCGCGGATTCTCTACACCGGCATGTGGACCTTCCGGCGGCGTCCATGGCTGTTCACCGATGGCGGTGGCGAGACGGCCCTGTATCGATCCATGGATGGCGGGGAGACCTGGACCAAGCTGACCAACGGACTTCCCTCGAGCCCCATGGCCCGCGTTGGCGTCGCCACATCCGCCAGCCGGCCCGAGACGGTGTACATGATCACCGAGACGAAGGAAGACGGCAACCTGTTCCGCTCCGACGATCGCGGTGATTCCTGGCGCAAGGTGTACGACAATCCCGGCATCAACTTCCGGCCGTTCTACTACAGCGACATCCGCGTGGATCCGACCAACCCGGAGATCGTCTACTCGCTGGGTGGGAGTCTGTCCCGATCCAAGGACGGCGGGCGCACGTTCCAGACGATCAGCCGGGGGGTGCACGGCGACCACCAGGCGTTGTGGATCGACCCACTGGATCCCGATTACATCCTGAGCGGGAGTGACGGTGGGTACCAGGTGAGCTACGACGGTGCGGACACGTGGAAGGTCATCAACAACGTCGAGCTGTCGCAGTTCTATCACATCTCCTACGACATGCGCGAGCCGTACTACGTGTGTGGCGGCCTGCAGGACAACGGCAGCT
>CAYWNR010000618.1:0-2267 GCA_964459705.1 uncultured Gemmatimonadaceae bacterium
CATCCGCTGGGAGCGAGCGGCGCGATTGAGGCGGCGATCACCGCCCTCGCGCTGGTTCATGGGTGGCTGCCGCCAACGCTCAACCTGATGACCCCCGGCGCCGATTGCGACCTCGCCTACCTGCGGGGCGCCGGGCGGCTAGCGCAACCGACGCACGCGCTGTCCAACTCGTTCGGGTTCGGCGGTGTCAACGCGAGTCTCGTTCTGGCACGCGCGTGACGTCCTCACAGACTTTGGAGACTGATGCGATGCGACCCACCTTGCGTCCGCTGGCCGCAGAGTTCCTCGGCACATTTCTGTTCGTCTTCGTCGGCTGCGGAGCGGTCGTGCTCAACACCGCACAGAATGGCATTCTGGGTGTTGGCGGGATCGCGTTCGCGCATGCCCTGGCCTTTGCGATCGCGGTGACGATGACGATGAACATCTCCGGGGGCCATATCAACCCGGCCGTCACGTTCGGGATCTGGGTGGCGGGGCGCATCGACGCCCGGAAGGCGACGATGTACGTCGTTTCGCAACTTGCCGCCGCCGTGCTCGCGGCGCTGGTGGTGCGGTGGGCCTACCCCACGGGCGCCGGGGTGGCGGCGAGCTTCGGCGTACCCCGCTTGTCCCCAGACATCTCGCTGGCAAAGGCGATTGCTCTCGAAGCTGCGCTGACGTTGTTCCTCGTGTCCGCCGTGTTCGGGACCGCCGTCTCCGGGCATGCACCGCGCGTGGGTGGGTTCGCCATCGGCCTCACGCTGCTGCCGGCCGTGCTGGTGGCCGGCCCCCTCACCGGCGCGGCGCTCAACCCGGCGCGGGCATTCGGCCCGGCGCTCGTGAGCATGGACTGGCACGGCCACATCGTCTACTGGCTGGGCCCACTGCTGGGGGCGGCCGTGGCGGCGCTCCTGTGGGGGAAGGTGCTGCTGCCCCTGCCGGGCGACCCGGAGCCGTGATTCCCTGACCACTCTCGAGCGACTCCGCACCGCGCTCGCGACGACGGCCCTGCGACGGGCCCGGCGGCAAATGACCGCGCGCCCCACCGCCGCACGCCACCTGCTCCGGTGGGCGTGCGCCCTCGCGCCGCAGTTCGGGGAGTCCCATCGCGCGCTGCTCACGCAGACCGGTAAAGCCGGTGACCCCATGGGAGCCGTCGACCTTGCCCGCCGCTGGACCGCACGCTTCGAGCTGAGCAGCGATGCGTGGATTGCCCTCGGCGTCGCCTGCCGCGCCGCGTATCGCACGCGTGACGCGCTGGTGGCGTACGAGCGCGCGCTGCAGCTCGAGGAACGCGGCGACGCGGCGTTCGCGGCCGGTCAGCTCTACCGACTCCAGGGAGATCCGGCCACCGCCGGCGCCCGTTTCGCCCGCGCGTTTGCCGCGGGCTACGGACCAGAGGCCATGCGAGAAAACGCCCGCGCGCTCGCCGCCGCGGGTGACACGGTCCCGGCGGAGCTGGCGAAGCAGATCTGGGAACGGGAGACCGGACAGCGGTGGGAGGACGGGCCCGGCGGACCTGGCGGACCCGATAGAAGGGGGAAGAACTAGGCGGTGAGAGAAGGGGTCGTCGTGGTTGCGGGATGCAGGTTCTCACGCGCTCGGGTCCGCCGGGTCTAGCGCCGCCGCTCGCGTCGGATGCGGATCACCAGGGACACGGTGTAGCCCGTCAGAATGACCGCCGCCACGACGTAGGCGGCGACCATGAAGCCGCCGTTTTCAGGAGTCATTGGCCAACTCCTGCTCCCGAGCCTCCCGCAGCAACCCCAACGCGTACCGCAACATCAAGAATCCCACGTAGAGCACTGTGAAGACCCCCACGGACGTAAGGAGCGTGATCAACATCTCACTCGGGAGTGACGGGCGGCTAGGCTTCAGGACTATGGGCGCCGGGTGTTGCGTCCGGAACAGGTAAACCGTGAGGTGAACGAACGGCACCAGAACCAAAGCCATGATGCCGATCACCGCCGAGAATCGGCCGCGAATACCCGGATCCGTCAAGACGCCGCGGAGCACGAGATATCCGACGAACAACAAGAACGTGAACAGCGTAAACGTGAGCCGAGCATCCCAGGTCCACCACGCGCCCCAGATGGGCTTTCCCCAAATCGGACCAGTGGTGAGGATCACTACAGAGAACGCCACCCCAACCTCGGCCGACGCCGCGGCCGCGATGTCGATGCGCTGGTCCTTGAGCCAGAGATAGAGAATGCTCAGAAGGCCGGTGATAAAGAACGCCATCAGCCCGGCCCAGGCGGCCGGCACGTGGATGTAGAAGATCTTCTGGG
>CAYWNR010000619.1:0-2260 GCA_964459705.1 uncultured Gemmatimonadaceae bacterium
CGCCGGCCGGGTTCCGCTTCTCCGCCAAGTGCGATGCCGGCTGCGGGGGCGGCGTGCAGTACCCGATGCCGTATTGCCCATGGTGCGGCGCGGAGCAGACGTGGGGCGACGAGATGTTCGAGGGCACCTGCCCCCACTGCGAGCGCGGGGTGGACGACTGGATGGATCATTGCCCGTGGTGCGGCGGGGACGCGACCGGCCAGGATCTCATCCCGCGGGCATTGCGGCGGGTCCGCCGCCTGCTCGTGGTGTCGCGCATTCGGCATTGGGGATTCCGCGTCTTGTTGCGCCCGGGGGTCTCCGGCGTGGACCCCAAGTATCCCAAGGTGGTCGAGATCGATCAGAGCTACATCGTTGGCCAGCGGAGACGCGAGGAGATCCCGTGGTCCATTCTCGTGGGACTGATCTGCCACGAGTTGGGCCACAGCTTCCTGTATCACCATTGGCGCTGGACCGACAGTGACGCGTTCCTCGAGGCGTTCGGCGAGGTGGACAAGGCGTACCGCGTGACCGACGTCAACTGGGTGGACTTCCAGCGCCGGCGCATTACGACCACCCATCCCAATCACGTCACCGCGTATGCCAGCCAGCACCCGCAGGAAGATTTCGCCGAGACGTTTCGTTTCTACGTGACGCGGCGAGGCCGGATGCGCGAACTGCTGGCGGAGATGGGCCAGAAGCGAAAGGGCGTGGTCGTCTACCGGAAGTTCCTGGAGCTCGACCGGTTCGTGCGGACCATCCGCGCGTGACGGCCGCCGGGCTGGCGCTCCCCTTCGTCGATACCGACCGGCTGCGCCGCCGGGTGGCCGCGTTGGCCGAGAACCGTCCCGGCACGTACCGCATGCTGGACGCGGCCGGTCGCGTCATCTACGTCGGGAAGGCCAAGCGAGTTCGCACGCGGCTGCTGTCGTACTTCCGCGCCCAGTTCCCGGACGACAAGGCCGCCCGCATCGTTGCCGCGGCGCACGATCTCGACTGGGACTACGCGCCGTCGGAGTTCGCGGCCTCGCTTTCCGAGTTGCGGCAGATTCGCCGCTTCCGCCCCCCGTTCAACATCCAGATGAACCGGCCCGGACGGGCGGCGTTCGTGAAGGTCGCGGACGGGCCGGCGCCGAAGATCTTCGTCGGTGCCACGGTCGGCAGCGGCGCGGTCCGGCACTACGGTCCGTTCCGCGGCGGGAACCGATTGCGAGAAGCGGTTCGGGTGCTGAACATCGAGCTCGGCCTGCGGGACTGCGCGCTCAACATGCCCATCGCGTTCGCCGAGCAGGGCGACCTCTTTCGAGGACCCAAGCGCGCCGCATGCATCCGGTACGAGCTGGGCACGTGTCTCGGTCCGTGCGGCGGGTTCGTTCGGGAAGCGGACTACCAGGCGCGGGTCGAGGTCGCGCGCGCGTTTCTCGAGGGCCGCGCCATCGCGCCCCTGGACCGCATCGTGACCGCCATGACCGAGGCCAGCGAGGCCGCGGAGTTCGAAGATGCCACGCGACTGCGCGACCGATACGAGATGCTGGAGTGGCTGTTCGCGGCCGGAAGCAGGATTCGGGCTGGGATCGAGGCGCTGAGCTTCGTGTACGTGGACCCCGGCACGTACGGCGACGATCGCGCGTACGTCATTCGGCGCGCCACCGTGCGGGCGAGCGCGCCCGCGCCGCACACCCCTATAGAGCAGGCAGCGTTTCGCGCGCTGGTAGAGCAGCACGCGGGGCCCGAGTCCACCGATAGGGCTCTGCCACCCGACGGGATCGATGAGATGGTGCTGTTACTAGGCTGGTTCCGGCGACACCCGGCGGCATTGCGACGGACGGTGCCCATTGATGAATGGCTGGATAGGCACAAGGAACCGGGAGACGGGTTGGGGGTCGTGGGATAGACGGCGAGACGGCAAGACGGCCAGCGGTTTCTAGTTGGTTGGTGGTAGGTGGCCCGGGGGCACAGAGCCGGCTTCCCAGCAGAAAGCCACCGTCATCCTGCAGCCTCGGCATCCGCTGGCCGTCTTGCCGTCTTGCGTCTCTCCCACGACCTTTGATCGACCCCCCTACCACCTCCGCACACCACAGCTGGAGGTAACGATGCGCTCCCTCCCGTGGTCTGTTTTGATTGCAATCTCAGGACTCGCCTGTGTCTCCGAGTCGCGCGGGGCACTCGTCGCCCCATGCGTGACACGCTGCCGAACGGCACCGTCGTGGTCCACTACGCTGGACTGCAAGAACCGCAAACCGCCCCGCTTCAGATCGACCTCAGGATCGGGGTCACCGAG
>CAYWNR010000620.1:0-2248 GCA_964459705.1 uncultured Gemmatimonadaceae bacterium
CCTGAGCGAAGGGCAGGCCATGCTAGTCCCATGCATTGATCTCGTGAAAGGGCGAGCGGTACAGCTCCGGCAGGGTCGGGAGCTGGAGCTCGTGTCCGACGAAGATCCGCGCGTCCTCGCTGAGCGGTTTGGGCGGGTCGGCGAGGTCGCGGTGGTGGATATCGACGCGGCGCGCGGCACCGGAGACAATCTGGAGTTGATCGAACAGCTCTGCGCCATCGCGCCCTGTCGGGTTGGGGGCGGCATTCGCGACGTGGAGCGTGGCCAGCACCTGTTGCACGCGGGCGCGCGCAAGCTCGTCATCGGGACGCGGGCGGAACCGGAGTTCCTGGCGGCATTCTCCCCGACGCGCCTGATTGCGGCCGTCGACGCGCGGGATGATCAGATCGTGGATCACGCCTGGGAACGGCGCCACGCCGAGTCACCGGTCGAGCGCGTACGGCGGCTGGAACCGTATGTCGGGGGGTTCCTCTACACCGCCGTCGAACGGGACGGTATGCAAGGCGGTATCGACGTCGATCGGGTCCGCACCATTGCCGACGCCGTCTCGAAGCCCCTCACCGCCGCCGGCGGCGTACAGACGGTCGAGGAAGTCCGCGTGCTCGATCGCATGGGCGTGGACGCACAGGTCGGCATGGCGCTCTATCGGGGCGCGTTCACCCCGGGCCAGGCATTCGCCGGCCTCATGGACTTCGCGGCGGGCGCCGGGCGACTGGCCACGGTCGTGCAGGATGCGCGCGATGGACGTGTCCTCACGGTGGCCTACTCAACGGCCGACACGCTCACCGAGTCCCTGGACCGCGGCACGGTCGTGCTGTACTCGCCAGAGCGCGACCGCCGAGCGATGCGCGACGCGTCGGGGGACGCCCGCGTGGTGCGGGTCGAGGCGGATCGGGACCGGCGGGCGTTGCTGTTCCACGCGATCCCGGACGGCCCCGTGTCCAACCGGCTCATGCATTCGTCCTTCGGCGAGCACCCGTTCTCCGTGGCCATCCTCGAGGACGTGATCGCCAAGCGGGCGGCGGTGCCCGAGGAGGAGAGCTACACCCGTCGGTTGCTTGGCGATCCAGTCACGCGCCACGCCAAGATCCTCGAGGAAGCGAGCGAGCTGGTGGGAGCGCGGACACCGGCCGAAGCTCGGTGGGAAGCGGCGGACCTCGTCTTCCACGTGCTCGTCGACCTGGCCGCGCACGGGGTGCCGTGGCAGACGGTCATCCGCGAACTGGAATCACGCCGTCGCCGTCCAACCGATGACTGACGCCGTCCGGGGGGACCGATGGTCACCATCCGATCGATGACTGTCTAGGGAATCCCTGCGCGAGTCTAGGGAATCCCTGCGCGAGTATCGTGACGTGACACGCCGGCCCTGCGCGTGGTCGGCGGGTGACCGCGCCGCTCGGCATCAGCAGCTGGAAGCGGCCACCGGAGGCCCGGTTCGTTCGCGACCGCGCCAGATCCGCCAGCGGTCGACGGCGGTCTCTCCTCGCACCACGTGGTATTCATCGAAGCAGGCCACCGTCAGACAGGAGTGGTTCGGGAGGATTCGCACGCGCGTTCCCACGGGCAGGCGGGTCGAGACCTTTCCATGTTCCTGGCTGAGCGCCGTCAGGTGCGCGTCTTCGAGGAGATCGCCGACAGCGTAGTCGCCGTAGATGTGTCCCATGGTGGGTGCCGGGCCCGGGTGACCGGCGTCCTTCGACAGCGCCAGGGCTCCGGCGTCCACGACGCAATGGGAGGCGCCCGGCTGCGATGACACCACGCTTGCGAGCACGGTGACCGCGGGATCCGCGGGGCCGCAGGCGCCGAGCGCGAGCTGCATCGCGTCGTAGAAGACGTAGTTCCCCGGTCGAGCCTCCTGGACGCCGTCGAGGTGCTCCACACAAGACATCGCCGGCGTGGAGCCAATCGACGCCGACACGGCGATTCCCTCCGCCGCGAGCCGTCCCCGCAAGTCCGCCACGGTCCGTCGCTCCGTCTCCGCCACGGACCGAATGGAATCGCACCCCACCGCGTTGTAGGCGTGGCCCGAGTGGGTTGCCAGCCCATCGAAGTGGAGCGTGCGGGACCGCGCAACGCGCCGCGCCAGGGCGAGGGTGGCCGGAGCGGACGGATCGAGCCCCGCGCGATGGTAGCCGCAGTCGATCTTCAGCCAGACGTGGAACGGGAACCCGCTCGCTTCCAGCGCATCCACCGCTTCCGGGCCGTCCGCGAACAGGCGGAGCGTGACGCGCTCGGCGAGACGTCGCGC
>CAYWNR010000621.1:0-2241 GCA_964459705.1 uncultured Gemmatimonadaceae bacterium
CCGATAGCCGATAGCCGATAGCCGATAGCCGATAGCCGATAGCCGATAGCCGAGGACGCTGCTTGCGAGGGACGCCCCCTGCAAGTAGCGGCCATCGACTATCGGCTGTCGGTTTAGAGCTTCACCACCGCCATCGTCTCCTTGACCGAGTCGGCCGACTTCTGCAGCGCGGCCTGCTCTTCCTTCGACAGCTCGACCTTAATGATGCCCTCGAGTCCGCCCTGGCCGATCTTACATGGCACGCCAAGGTAGACATCCTTGAGTCCGTACTCGCCCTGGAGGTAGGCGGAGCACGGGAGCACGCGCTTCTTGTCGAGCACGATGGCCTCAGCCATCTGTGCGGCTGCGGCTGCCGGGGCGTAGTAGGCCGATCCCGTCTTGAGATACCCAACGATCTCGCCGCCCCCCTTCCGGGTCCGCTCGACGATCTTGTCCAGGACCGCCCGCTCCATGAGCTGCGTCACGGGGATGCCGGATACGGTCGTATACGTGATGAGCGGGACCATGGTGTCTCCATGCCCGCCGAGCACCATGGCCTGGATGTCCTCGACCGACACTCTCAAGGCGTCGGCGAGGAACGTCCGGAAGCGCGCGGTGTCGAGCACGCCCGCCATTCCGAACACGCGTTCCCGTGGGAACCCGGTGACCTGCTTGGCCACCCAGCACATCACGTCGAGCGGATTGGACACCACGACGACGGTGCTCTTGGGGGCCCGCGTCTTGATCTCGGTGGCGACCGCCTTGACGATCTCCACGTTCGTCCGAACGAGGTCATCCCGACTCATGCCGGGTTTCCGCGCAATGCCGGCCGTGACGAGGAACAGCTCGGTGCCCGCCACGTCAGCGTAGTCGTTGGAGCCCACCACGCGAGTGTCGAAGCCCTCGATGGGCCCGGCCTGCCACTCGTCCAGCCCCTTGCCTTGAGGGATGCCGTCGAGGATGTCGAGCAGCACCACCTCGCGTGCCAGCGATTTCTCGGCCACGCGCTGAGCCAGGGTTGCCCCGACATGCCCGGCGCCGACCACGGTGATCTTACGAATCATGGCGTTGTCCACACAGGTGAGAGTGAGATCATGGTCCCCGCCCCTAGCCGTCGAGCGCGAGACCGAGTTGGCGCGCCGCCTCGTACAGCACCACGGCCGCGGCCGTGGACAGGTTGAGGCTGCGCACCGCCGCGAGCATGGGGATGCGATACACGTGCTCCGGGTGCTTCTCCCGGATCCGCTCCGGCATGCCCGCCGTTTCGTTGCCGAACACCAGCACGCTGTTCGACGCGTACGGTGCGTCCAGATACGTCTGGTGTCCGTGGGAGGAAAAGTATAGACAGCGATCGCGAGCCACGGCATCGCGGAACGCGTGCCAATGCGGATGCAGCCAGAGATCGACGTCGTCCCAGTAGTCGAGGCCGGCTCGGCGCAGCTGATCGTCCTCCAGGGAGAAGCCGAGCGGCGCGACGAGATGGAGAGCGGTGCCCGTCGCGGCACACAACCGCGCGATGTTCCCGGTGTTGGGCGGGATTTGCGGCTCGATCAACGCCACGCCGAGCGCCATTGCGGGCTACCCGAACTCGGCCCGCTTGGAGGGGGTCGCCCCGGCGCCGTTCTCGCGCCAGCTCGCTGAGCCGTCCGCCAGGATCTCCCGCTTCCAGACGGGCAGCCGGCATTTCGCTTCCTCGATGACGTAGCGACACGCCGCGAACGCCTCCTCGCGATGTGGAGCGGCGGACACAATGACAACGCTCGCGTCGCCGAGGGGCACCTCGCCCAACCGGTGCTGAGCGGCCACCGCGCAGCCCGGCCACCGGGCCCCCGCTTCGCCGAGAATCCGCGCGAACTCCTCCTCGAGCATCGCCTCGTAGCCGCTGTACACGATGCGGACCACGTCGCCGTCCTCCGGTCCAGCGCGCACGGTGCCCACGAAGCAGGCGGTCCCACCGCGTTGGGGCGACGACAGCGCCGTCATGAGGCCAACGACGTCGATGGGCGCGCGGGTGACGTGCTCCATGCCTCACCCCCCCGCGAGGGGTGGTAGAAACGCCAACTCGTCACCGTCGGCGAGTGGGTCGGTGGGAAGGGCGTGGCGGCGGTTGCGGGCAACCAGGGGGTGCGTCGGAAGCAATTCGCCACCTGGGACCTGCGCGCGAAGGGCCGCCACGGCATCAGCGATGAGCGCCGACGCGGGCAACGCCAACTCCACCTCCTCCCGACCCGTCACCTCCGCGTAGCGAGCGAACAGCCGGCA
>CAYWNR010000622.1:0-385 GCA_964459705.1 uncultured Gemmatimonadaceae bacterium
TTCACGAACGTTCCCGCCCCCTGTCGGATGTCCACGAATCCCTCCGCCTCGAGGAGCCGATACGCCTGCGCTACGGTTGCCGGGTTGATACGCAGACGGGCGGCGAGTTGCCGCACGGACGGCAGGGCGCTCTCCGCCGCCAATTCCCCCGCGGCCACCGCCACGCGGACGCAAGCGGCGATCTGGTCGTACAGCGGTGTGGGACTGCGGGGATCGATATCGTCGAACATGCGTGGCGATGCCTGTCTGACTGTATTAGTGTACTAACACAGTGTGGTCAACGGGCTCGGCTGTCAAGAGTCTCGTCCGGATTGGGGCGGGCGAGACCACTGGCGCGGCGTCGTGCCCAACATGACGTGGATGCTGGCCGTGGTCATTCTGTTCC
>CAYWNR010000622.1:395-2234 GCA_964459705.1 uncultured Gemmatimonadaceae bacterium
AGCAGGCGTAGCTTCTCAACCCATGCCTCCCGTTGCCGCCGTCAACGCGCGCCTCTACCGGGCGTTCACCGAGGTCGCTCGCGGCATGAAACTCCGGGGCCAGGATCCTGGCCTCGAGCTGGCCGGGCAGTTTGGCCTGCGTCGCTTCATCGAGCGGCACCTCGCGGGGGGGGATGCGCCGGAGGCACTGGAGGAGCCCCCGAAGCCGGGGCCGTGGCTCGAGCGCGGCGCGCGGTTGCGCAAGGAAGCGCGCGCAGTGAGCCGCAGCCTGACCGAGGCGGGCATCCGGCACTGTTTCTTCAAAGGCATCGCCCTGCTGGGTCGGTTCTACCGGCTCGACGAGCGGCAGCTCGCGGACATCGACCTCATCGTCGACCTCGATCAGTACAACGACGCGTTGGCGGCCATCCACGGGCTCGGGTTCTCCGAGCTCGGCGGGGACGGCGATTGGGCGCCCGCGGCTCGGCGGCCGGGTGTCACCCTGCATCAGGCCGACCTCGACGCGGATGACGAGGACACCCTGATCGACCTGCACTGGGGCCTCGAGTCGCTGGCCACGGTGCTACCGGATGAGGAGCTGATGCTCCCACCCACCGTGTGGGCCAGCGTCGAACAGGAACGCGGTTTGCCGATCCTCGCAGACGAGCACCACGCCGCCTTGGTGCTGCATCACCTCGTGCGGCACGACATGCTCCACATTCGCGGGCTCCTGGACTTCGTCCTCTTGTGGCAGGCAATCCCGAACCAAGGTGGGCAGATGATGACCGCCTTGGCCCGGACGTTGGGGGTCGAACGCGCCCTTCGCGTCGTTGGCCGGATCATGGTGGACGAGCTCATGCTGTATCCCCTGCGCGGCGTCACGCTGAGCCCCGATGACTGGCGCGGGCGCGCCGCGCTGCGGCGGTTGCGGCTCAAGCGGTGGATCGCCTGGGCCGCACGACACGTGACCGGGCACGCCTCGCACTTGAGGCTCACGCGCTCGCTCGTCTGGCGGCGCTTCCTGCTCGCTGATGCGCCGCAGACGGGCCGGTTGGTGCGCGATCTCCTGGCGCCTCCGTCCGAATACCTCCGGTGGCGGTGGCCGGACGCGGGGTCCGATGGCTCCGCCTGGCGACGACACCTGACGAGTGCCTTCCGTCCAAGCCAGGCAACGGCGCAGACCCGCACCAACCGATAGTCGCGGAGACCGCGGCCGCTCCCACGAGGCGCGCCGTTGTTGTACCCTTCCTGCGGTGTCATCGACTCTCCGATTGTGCCATCTTGCCCGCGGCAATCGGCAATCGGCAATCGGCAATCGGCAATCGGCAATCGGCAATCGGCGCTAACGGCTAACGGCCCCAACCCCAATCGATCCCGACATGAGCATCATCATCGAAGTTACCGGACGCGAGATTCTCGATTCCCGCGGCAACCCCACCGTCGAGGCCGAGGTGGTCCTGTCGAGTGGTGTGACGGGGCGCGCCGCGGTGCCGAGCGGAGCGTCCACCGGCGAGCGCGAGGCGGTCGAGCTCCGCGATGGGGACAAGAAGCGCTTCCTCGGCAAGGGCGTGCTCGAAGCCGTGAAGCACGTGAACGACACGATCGGTCCGCGTCTCGAGGGAATGGACGCCACGGAGCAGATCGCCGTGGATTACGAGATGCTCGAGCTGGATGGAACCCCAAACAAGAGCAATCTCGGCGCCAACGCGATTCTGTCGGTCTCATTGGCGGTGGCGCGGGCGGCGGCGGCCCACTACGACATGCCGCTCTATCGCTACGTCGGCGGGCCCATGGCGCACGTGCTCCCGGTGCCGATGATGAACATCCTCAACGGCGGCGCCCACTCGTCGAACAACGTGG
>CAYWNR010000623.1:0-2232 GCA_964459705.1 uncultured Gemmatimonadaceae bacterium
TCCACGTGCGTCCGAGCTGCATCCGCGATCCGCGTTGTGAGAGCTGCTGGAGTCCGGCCTGCACCCGTCGTCCCGTCGCCTTGAGGCCAGGGAGAATCCCGACGATGGCGGCCGCGAGCACGGCGAGCCCCACGACGTACAGGACGGTGCCCGTGGAGACGTGCAGGCGCAGCCAGAAGGGGAGGTCGCCGCCCCACTCGCGGTCCTGGAAGCGCTGGATCATTCCAAGTGCCGTGCCCGCGATGGTCAGCCCGATCACCGACGCGGTGCCGGAGAGAACCAGCGCCTCCACGAACAACTGCGCGACGACGCGCGCGCGACTCGCACCCAACGCCGTTCGCACCGCGATCTCGCCGGCGCGTGCGGCGGTCCGCGCGTACACCAGAATGGCGACGTTCACGGCGATCACCACCAACAGCAGGCTCATGCCGACCTGGAGCCCGCGGAAGGCCCAGGCCCTGGAAGCGCGGTCGATCCCGATGAACTGATACGGGTACGGCATGACTCGCGTCCGGAGTCCTTCGTGGCTTTCGGGATACGCCGACGCAATCCTGCGCTCGATGGTCGTGAGCTCACTCTGCGCCTCGTCGAGCGTCACTCCGTCGGCAAGGCGGCCGAAGACGAACAGCGCCGGGCCACCGCCGGGCTCGTAGTCGTCGGGATCGAGCTGGAGCGGCACCCAGTAGCGATGGTTGACCGGGAATCTGAACCCCTCCGGCATCACGCCCACCACGGTGTGGACGGTACTCCCGAGCCGCACCTGCCGGCCAATGATGCCGGGATCGGCGTCAGACCGGCGTTTCCATTCCTCGGCGGCGATCACAACGACCGGCGGCGCACCCGGCCGCTCGTCCTCGTCGAGGAGCGGGCGGCCGAGCACCGGTGGAACGCCCGCGACGCGGAATCCTGACGCCGTGATCTGCGCGATGCCGACGAGCTCTACCGGACCACCGGGGACG
The DNA here is from genome assembly GCA_964459705.1 of uncultured Gemmatimonadaceae bacterium. Lineage (GTDB taxonomy): Bacteria > Gemmatimonadota > Gemmatimonadetes > Gemmatimonadales > GWC2-71-9 > JAOTWJ01. Next base: position 960 of record CAYWNR010000623.1, read on the forward strand.
ACGAGATTGCGGCTATCGCTCATGAACGCGCCCAGGTCTGTCAGGGACCGGACCTGCTCGCGCCAGACGGTGAAGTCGTGCAGCACCCGCCGGTCAGGACTGCCGGCCACGTTCGTGATGTTCTCGATGGACACCACGCGGGCGCCTCCGGGAAGCGGGAGCGCGGGGTCCATCACCACGGCAAGGAACCCAAACACGCCGGCGGCGATGGCGATCGCCACCGCCATTCCGACTACCGAGACGAGCGACAATCCAGGGTACTTGGTGAACATCCGGAGCCCGAGCTTCACGTCGATCCAGGAGAGGCCGAGCTGATCGAGGAGGCGCAGGCCGCGGGACGCGCGCGCGTCTTCCTTGTGGTGGTCGATGTGGCCGAACTCGAGCCGCGCTCGGCGCGCCGCCTCCGCGGGAGCGAGCCCACGGCGCACGAGGTCTTCCGTCCGCAGCGCGAGGTGATGCTGAAACTCCTCGGCCATCTCGGCCTCGACGTCGGCGCGACGGCGGAGGCCACGCCACAGTGAGCGGAGCCGTGCGATGAGGCTGGTGAGCGGCACCGTCAGATCTCCTGCGGTGTGGCGGCGAGGGCCGCGGTCATCGCGACCACGAGCCGCCGCCAACCCGCGGCTTCCTCGCCGAGCCGCTTCCGCCCCGCTCGCGTCAGCCGATAGAACTTGGCGCGGCGGTTGTTGTCGGACGTGCCCCATTCGCTCGCGATGAGCCCCTGGTGCTCGAGCCGGTACAGGGCGGGGTAGAGGGCGCCCTGCTGGATGGCCAGTGCGCCGCCCGAGATCTGCTCGATCCGCAGGAGCACCCCGTAGCCGTGCACGCCACCCAGCGAGACCGCCTTCAAGATGAGGAGGTCCAGGGTGCCGGGCAGAAGGTCGGCTTGGTCCGGCATCACGTCTCCTATCGTAGTTAGGAGAGACGATAGGCGCGCTCTCCTCAGTTGTCAAGGAGAGGGGGAGGAGGTCGCAGAGACCGCAAGAGAGAGACCTGCTAATCCTAGGAGTGGCGATTGATGAGGCTGACTCGCACATTAAAGTGACCGCCCTGAAGCGGAGGGATCGGGCCGCACGCTACATGTGGCACGCGCAAGCCGCACAACCGAGTACGAGTTCGGCCGCATGAACCGTCCCTGGCAAGAAGTCCGTATCGCAACGCTCCTCACCGCCGCCTGTCTTGGCTGTGGACACGCATCCGACCTTGCGGAGTGGCGCATTCACACCGACGGGTCCGTGGCGGGTGTGCGCGACCTACACGCCGAGCCGCGCAT
>CAYWNR010000624.1:0-2228 GCA_964459705.1 uncultured Gemmatimonadaceae bacterium
GCGTACGCACACAGCCACGACGTGATCCACCGCGACATCAAGCCGGAGAACATTCTGCTCGAGAGTGGGCACGCGGTGGTGGCGGACTTCGGGATCGCGCGGGCCATCACGGTGGCGGGTGGGCAGCGGCTGACGGCCACGGGGATTGCCCTCGGCACGCCGGCGTACATGAGCCCCGAGCAGGGCGCCGGCGAGCAGGCGCTGGACGGCCGCTCGGACCTCTACTCGCTCGGCTGCGTGGTGTATGAGATGCTGGCGGGCGAGCCGCCGATTACAGGACCGAGCGCGGTGGCGGTGCTGGCCCGGAAGTCGGTGGACGTGCCGCCGGAGCTGCGGCGTTTGCGGAGCGCGGTGCCGGCAGAGGTCGAGCGGGCGGTGACGCGGGCGCTGTCCGTGGTGCCGGCGGATCGGCCGCGTACGGCCCTCGAGTTCGCCGAGCAACTGACGAGCGCGACGGCGATCCCCGCAGCCCCCGTCGCCGCACCGACACCTATTCCCACGACATCCAACCGCCGCCGTGCACCATGGCTCGTGGCACTCGCCGCGCTGGCGGTCCTCGTGATCGCGGTCGTGGTGTGGCGGGTGATGCCACGGGGAGGGAGCAACGCCGCAGCGGTCGCGAACCGGGTGGTGGTGCTGCCCTACGACAATCGGACCGGTGACTCGACGCTGGCGCCGATTGGCGGGATGGTGGCCGACTGGGTCACCGAGGGTTTGGCGCGCACCAGTGAGGTGCAGGTCGTCCCCAACATGATTGTGCTCCAGGCGCTCGGGGGGATCCGGTCGCGATCCGGCGGAAGCGAGAGCGAGGTGCCGATTCAAGAGTTGGCTCGGGCTACGCAATCGGGCATCGCCGTGGCCGGTTCCTACTACCGCCACGGCGACTCGCTCGAGTTCCACTCGGAGCTGCTCGACGTGGCGGCGGGGAGTCCCCTCGGCGCGGTGCAGCCGGTGCTCGGTCTGGCGGACGATCCAAGCGCGGCGGTCGATACCGTGCGCCTTCGCGTGATGGCGGTGCTCGCGGCCCGGCTGGGTGGCGTTCGTTGGGAGATACCGCGGACGGTACAACCGCCGTCGTATGACGCCTACCGTGCCTATGCCGACGGCATTAGCCGCTGGATCGCCGGCAGCTACCTGGAAGCGGCGGCGCTCTTCGATCGGGCCTACGCGCTCGACACCACGTATCTCCGTGCGCGGATCTTGGCGGCGGGTGCGTACAACAACGCGGGCGACCGGGCGAGGTCCGATTCGGCACTCGCATTCCTCCTGCGCCGGCGGAATCAGCTGTCGCCGTACGACCAGTACCGGCTCGATTGGTTCATGGCGGGGCGCCGCGGCGACCGCGAAGCCCAGGTCCAGGCCGCCCGCGCCGGCGCCAAGCTGGCTCCGTTCGGGACCATTCGATTCGCGCTCATCGGAACCCTCGAGGTCGTAAACCGCCCACGCGAGGCGCTCGCGGAAATGGACGGTTATCTCGAGCAAGGTGCCGCGGTGTACCAAGACGCCGCGTCGTGGTACGCGATTTGGGGAACACGGACCGAGCTGTACCACGTCCTGGGCCAGCACGAGCGAGAGCTGGATGTAGCGCGAGACGGTCGCGAGCGGCTCGGAGGCTCGCTCCGGAGCCTGCTGTATGAGGGACGGGCGCTTGCGGCACTGGGTCGCGTGGAAGAGCTTCGCCCTCTCACCGAGGAGGTGCTGGGCAAGAGCCCAGGGCAAGGGCTCACGGCTGGCGACGTCCTGCTTTCCCTCGCAGAGGAATTGCGAGCGCACGGGCACGGCGCCGAGGCGTCAGAGGTCGGCGACCGCGCCCTCGCATGGTACCGCGCACAGCCGCCGGCCGATATCGCCCGCGGGTGGCGGCGCGACTTCCTGGCGTCGTTGCTGTACGCGCAAAAGCAATGGGCCGCCGCCGCCGCGCAGTGGGACTCTATTCCCGCTGACTCCATCCCCGCCGTCAGTCGCTTGGGCACGCGCGGCGTGCTGGCGGCCCGTCTCGGCCTGACGGATTCAGCGCGTGCGATCGCGGGCGCGCTTGCGCATGTGGTCCCGACCCGCCTCAACGGCCAGCACACGCTGTGGCGAGCGCGAATCGTCGCGCTTCTCGGGGACAAGGAAAGCGCGGTGGCGCTGCTGCGTCAGGCGTTCGCCGAGGGCGTTGCCTACGGCATCTGGCTCCACGTCGACATGGATCTCGAGTCGCTCAGAGACTACAAGCCCTTCCAGGA
>CAYWNR010000625.1:0-2215 GCA_964459705.1 uncultured Gemmatimonadaceae bacterium
GGCATCGTCCTCGTTCGCAAGCAGGGACGGCGGAGTCGGTATGCTTGAAGCGAACTACTACACCGCGACGGCGCAGCGGAAAGGCCAGTTCCAGCTCCCCGAGGAGTTCGACGGGGTGGTCCGGGAAGGCGCGTTGTACCACGCGGTACGGGCCTATCTGAACAACCAGCGCCAGGGGACGCACTCCACCAAGACCCGCAGCGAGGTCTCCGGCGGGAGCCGCAAGCCGTGGCGCCAAAAAGGGACCGGGCGTGCCCGACAGGGCTCGACGCGGGCCCCGAACTGGGTTGGCGGCGGCATCGCGTTTGGGCCGCGGCCGCGACGCTATCAAACCGATCTGCCGCGCAAGGTGCGCCAGTTGGCGCGCCGCTCGGCCCTGAACGCGCGCGCGGCGTCCGGTGCGATCCACGTCGTCGAGGGGTTCACGCTCGCCGCGCCACGCACGCGCCAGCTCGTGGAGCTGCTCACCGCGTTGGGGATTGCGGACCGGGCGGTGCTGATCCTCACGCTCGAGGCGAACCAGAACCTCTATCTCTCCGGGCGCAACCTGCAGAAGGTGCACGTCATGCGCTATCGGGACGCCTCGGCGTACGACATTCTGTGGGCCGACGCGCTGGTGGTGGAGCAGGCCGCGATTGCCGGCGGGGTGCCGACGGTCGACGAGGAAGCGCCCGCACCCGCCCGGAAGAAGGCCGCGACGGCGAAGCGCAGCACCGGGCGCGCCGCCGGCAAGGCCAAGGCAAAAGCCAAGACGGCCAAGCCCGCCGCGCGGAAGGCGAAACCCAAGGCGTCGGCCGCCAAGCCGTCCTCCAAGAAGGGCGCGGCGAAGCCGAAGAAGAAGGGCGGGAGCGATGCCTGATCTCTATCACACGGTCGTGCGGCCGCTCGTGACCGAGAAATCGTCGGCGCGGTACGGGGTGCTTCTGGAGTACGCGTTCGAGGTGCACCCGCAGGCCAGCAAGCCCGAAATCCGAGCCGCGATCGAGCAGCTGTTCGGTGTGGAGGTGGTGGCGGTACGGACGATGGTGCAGCGGGCCAAGCGGAAGACGATGGGAAAGACGGCGGGGCGGCGCCCCGCCTGGAAGAAGGCGCTGGTCCGGTTGCGCGAAGGCGATTCCATCCCGGTGTTCGAGGGCTGAGGCGATGGGCGTACGACAATTTCGTCCGACGTCCGCGGGGACGCGGTTGCGATCCGTATCGGACTTCGAGGAAATCACGCGGTCCGAGCCGGAGCGCGCGTTGCTCGAGCCGCTGAAGAAGCAGGGTGGCCGCAACAACCAGGGGCACGTCACGACCCGGTTCCGGGGCGGGGGACACAAGCGCCGCTATCGCCGGATCGATTTCCGGCGCGACAAGTCGGGCGTCCCGGCGCGCGTCGCGGCGGTCGAGTACGACCCGAACCGGACATCGCGCATTGCGCTGCTGGTCTATGCGGACGGGGAAAAACGCTACATCGTCCATCCGCGCGGGCTGCAGGTGGGGGACACGATCGTCTCGGGTCCCGGCAGCGACGTTCGGAACGGCAACACGATGCCGCTCAGCGAGGTCCCGCTCGGGACGGCGGTGCATTGCGTGGAGCTGAAGCCGGGCGCGGGCGCGCGGCTCTGCCGGTCGGCCGGCACGAGCGCGCAGGTGATGGCCAAGGAGGGTGCCTACGTCACGCTGCGCCTGCGGAGCGGCGAGGTGCGGATGATCCACGGAACGTGCGCGGGGACCATCGGTGAGGTCGGTAACGCGGAGCACGAATTAGTGCGGGTCGGCAAAGCCGGCAAGACGCGTTGGCTCGGACGGCGGCCGCACGTGCGGGGCGTGGCCATGAATCCCGTCGATCACCCGCTCGGTGGTGGCGAGGGGCGAGCGTCGGGTGGGCGTCCGGCGTGCAATCCGTGGGGCAAGCCCGAAGGCCGGAAGACGCGGAAGCGCAAGAAGTCCAGTACGCGACTCATCGTGCGTGGCCGCAAGCGCGGCAAAGCGACGAAGTAAGCGGGGGCAGGATGGCACGGAGCATCAAGAAGGGTCCATTTGTTGAGGAGCGACTCCTCCTCCGGGTTCACACCCTGAACCAGGCCAACGAGAAGCGCGTGCTCAAGACGTGGTCACGACGGTCCACGATCACGCCGGACTTCGTCGGGCACACGATAGCGGTGCACAACGGGAACAAGTTCATCCCGGTGTACATCACGGAGAACATGGTCGGGCATCATCTCGGCGAGTT
>CAYWNR010000626.1:0-2214 GCA_964459705.1 uncultured Gemmatimonadaceae bacterium
AATCGGCAATCGGCAATCGGCAATCGGCAATCGGCAATCGGCAATCGGCAATCGGTTTCCATGCGTCTCGGTGTCATCTCTCTCGGCTGTGACAAGGCGACCGTCGATTCCGAACGGCTCGTCGGCGACCTCGTGGGCCACGGGGCGGAGGTCGTGCGCACGCTGGAGGACGCCGACGTCATTCTCGTCAACACGTGCGGATTCATCGATGCGGCCAAGCGGGAGTCGGTCGAGGCCATTCTCGAGGCCGCGGCCCTCAAGCAGCGCGCGGGCGTGAAAGCGGTGGTGGCGGTGGGATGTCTGGTGCAGCGCTATGGGAGCGACTTGCGGCGGGACATCCCCGAGGTGGATCTCTTCCTCGGGTTCAACGAGTTGCACAAGCTTGCGCCGGAGCTGGCGGCTCGCGGGCTCATCGCGGATCCCCTCGCGACGCACCCCGGCGTGCGCCACTACCTCGGTGATGGACCGCACGTGCGGTACCTCAAGATCTCCGAGGGCTGCGACCACGGGTGCGCCTTCTGCGCCATCCCGCTCATGCGCGGGCGACACCGGTCCGAGCCGCTCGAGCGGCTCGTCCGCGAGGCCCAGCAGCTCGAGTCGCAGGGCGCGAAGGAGATCAACCTGGTGGCCCAGGACCTCGGCCACTACGGGCGCGACCTCGGACGCGGCGGCCCGGTCCTGCCGGATCTGCTCGAAGCCTTGTTGCGCGAGACGTCCGTACCCTGGTACCGGCTGCTGTACGTCTACTCGAAGGGCCTCACCGAGCGCCTCCTCGAGTTGCTGGCGACCGAGCCCCGCCTCATGCCGTATCTGGACATTCCCATTCAGCACGCCGCCGATCGGATGCTGGAGCGCATGCGGCGGCCCGAGCGTCAGGCGACCATTCGGGAAACCGTACGGCGGCTGCGCGACCGGATGCCCGATCTCGCGATCCGGACCACCACCATCGTGGGGTTCCCGGGGGAAACGGACGACGAATTTCGCGCGCTGTGCGACTTTGCTGCGGAGGTCGAGTTCGAGCGCCTCGGCGTCTTCACGTACTCGCCGCAGGACGGGACGCGCGCCGCGGAGTTTCCGGACGACGTTCCGGAGGACGTGAAACGCGCCCGCCAGGACGAGCTGACCGAGCTGCAACGGGCGATCACCGAGGACCGACTGGGCCGGTTCATCGGGCGCGAGACGGTGGTGTTGGTGGACGCGGTGTCGGTACCGGACGAGGCGGGCGTCACGCACGTGGGTCGCGTCCCGTGGCAGGCCGATGACGTGGACGGTGTCACGCGCGTGCGGCGGGGCGGGTGGGCGCGTCCGGGCGACTTCGTGCGCGTGCGGCTCGACGGGAACGAGGATTACGATTTCGACGCGATCGCGCTGGCGGATCGCGGCTAGCGCCGCGCTGGGAGCGGCGGCGGCGTGCGCGCGGCCGCCGGCGCCGCGCGCTCCGGGAGCGGAGCCGACGCTCCGCGTCGCCCTCGCCCTCCGCGCGTCCGAGGTCGTGGTCGGCGGTGAAGGGGATGTGGTGGCGGTGGTCGACGGCCAACCCGCGTTCCGGATCGCCGCCGGTCATCCTTTGACCCTCAGCGCCGATGGAGCCGCCTTTCGCGTGAACGACGGCGCCGAGGGACGCTACGAGCGCCTGGCCTTCGCCAGCCTGTCGCCCGCCCGGGCGATCACCGTCGGCGGTCGCGCGTATCGCGGAACCGTCGAGGCGTTCGTGCGACGCAACGCCATCACCGTCGTCAATCAGGTGCCGCTGGAGGCCTATGTCGCGGGGGTGGTGAATGCGGAACTGGGCCGCCGCTCCGCCACCGAGCGCGCCGCGGTCGAAGCCCAGGCCATCGTGTCGCGCACGTACGCGCTCAAGAACCGTGGTCGGTTCGTCGCGGAGGGCTACGATCTCGAAGCGGGCATCACCGATCAGGCGTACGGTGGGCTCGCCGCGGAAACGGACGTCGGGCGAGAGGCCGTGCGCGCGACGGCGGGCGTGGTGCTCACCTGGCACGGGGACCTCATCACCCCATTCTTCCATTCCACCTGCGGTGGCCGCACCGCCGATCCGACGGAGGCCTTCGTGGCCGTCGCGCCCACGCCGTATCTCCGGTCCGTGCGCGACGTCCGGCCCGATGGGTCGGCGTGGTGCGACGTGTCGCCGCGCTTTCGCTGGACGGTCGAGTGGGAGGGCTCCGTGCTCCACGATATATTAGAGCGAACGCTGCC
>CAYWNR010000627.1:0-1857 GCA_964459705.1 uncultured Gemmatimonadaceae bacterium
GCACGGGCGCCGTGCGGACGGTGCGGACACTCACGCCACCCGCGGACGCCGGGCCCACGATCTCCACCTGGCCGGTGCGACGATCGAACCGCGATACACCACGGCCGCCGTAGATGATATCGGGATCGAGCGGATCGGGAGCTGCGTAGCCATACTCGTCCACCCCAACCGGATGCCATTCACGGAACGTGATCTGCCCGTCGTTGCCGCGGCTGGCGATGCCGACCGAGCCGCTTTCCTGCTGGCCGCTGTACAGCCGGTACGGGAACGCGTTGTCGGCCGCGACGTGGTAGAGCTGCGCGGTGGGCTGGTTGTACCACGAGCTCCAGGTAACGCCGCCGTTCAACGAGACGATTGCGCCCTGGTCGGACGCCTCGGCGATGATCGACGGATCATCCGGATGAACCCACACGCGCTGGTAGTCGTCGCCACCCGGCGCGCCGCGGAACCCGGTCCACGTCTTGCCACCGTCGGTGGACTTCCAGGTCACGACGCTCCCACTGTAGAGGATGTCCGGGTTGGTGGGATCCACCACCGGCACGGGGAGGTCGCCCCCGCCAATGCGCCCCGCGGGTCGGGTGTCCTTGGTGATCTGCGTCCAGTGCTCGCCCGCGTCGTCCGAGCGGTAGATGCCCACCGGCCGCCCGGTCGAGATCGTGGCGTAGAGCCGTTTGGGGTCGCTGGGCGCGATGGCGATGTCCGCCTGCTCCACCCCGTTCTCGCCCGACGGCAGGCCGTTGGTGAGCTGGCGCCACGTGGTGCCGCCGTCGGTGGACTTGAAGATGCCGCCGTTCGTGCCGGCCCACTCCGCGTTCTCCCACGGCCCTTCCTGCGCCTGCCACAGGCAGGCATACACGATGCTCGGGTTCTTAGGATCGATCTCGACGTCCGAGGCGCCGGTGTTCTGGTCCTTGTAGAGCACGCGCTGGAACGAGCGCGCCCCGTCGATGGACCGGTAGAGCCCGCGCTCCTCGTTGGGGCCGTACGGGTGACCGAGCACGGCCACGAACAGCCGGTCCGGGTTCCGCGGATCCACGGCAACGCGCGGAATCTGCTGCCCGTCGCGAAGGCCGAGGTGTGTCCACGTCTTGCCGGCGTCGGTGGACTTGTAGACACCGTCCCCCGTGGAGAGATCCGGCCGGTGCAGCCCTTCGCCGCTCGTCACGTACACGACGTTCGGATTCGACGGGGCGACCGCGATGTCGCCGATCGAGCCGGTGGGCTGGTCGTCGAAGATCGGGTTCCACATGCGTCCCGCGTCGGTGGTCTTCCACACGCCGCCGTTCACCACCCCCACGTAAAACACGTGCGGCTGGCCGGGTACGCCGGTGATGGCCTTGGTGCGGCCGCCGCGGAACGGGCCAACCGCGCGCCAGTGCAGCGAGGCGAACGGGCTCGATGTTTGTTGCTGGGCGGTGGCGGTAGAGGGCGAAGCGGCGAGGAGGATGAGCGGGAAGATCGAAAACCGCGGTCGCAGCGTCATGAGTCGGCTCCAGGCAGGAAACATCGTCCTGCGGAAACGCTAGTCCGCAGTGCGTCCTCCGGCAAGCCGAGCCGTGGCGCTTCGGCGCAGGACTGGGTTCAATCCGCCCGCAGGGCCACCATGGGATCCACGCGCGTGGCGCGCCGCGCGGGCGCGATGCAGGCCAGGGCACCCGCGGCGAGCAGGACGCCGGCGGCCAGAAGGTAGACCGAGAGACCGCGAGCGGACTGATCGAACAGGAGATCCTGCACGCGCGGGCTCAGCAGTGCCGCGAGCAGCACGCCGATCACGAGGCCGGCCGTCACCAGTGTGAGACCGCTCCGCACGACCAATCGGACGACGTCCACCCGGCGGGCGCCCCGCGCAAGCCGCAC
>CAYWNR010000627.1:1867-2209 GCA_964459705.1 uncultured Gemmatimonadaceae bacterium
CCAGCTCGTGGGTGCGGCTGCTGACCATATAGGCGATCAACGAGTACAGGCCCACGGCGGCGATCGCGAGCGCCAGCAAGCCGAACATGCCGATAAGCGTGGCGCCGAGCCGCCACGGCCGCAGCTGCGGATCGAGCGCGGCCTCCAGCGTTTCGATGTCCAGCCACAGCAGGCTGGGATCGTCCGTCATGAGCGCGCGCCGGAGGGTGGGTGCCAGCGCATCGGGATCGCCGCGCGGGCGCACCAACAGCGTCGCGCCGCCGAATCCGCGTTCCTGCCCGAGGGGGATGTAGTACTGCATCGCCGGCGGCTCCCGCAGTTGGAAGCGATGCGCGTCCTCGA
>CAYWNR010000628.1:0-2208 GCA_964459705.1 uncultured Gemmatimonadaceae bacterium
GGTCGACACGTTCATCAGGCGGTTCCGGACCTTGCGAATCGTGGCGACGTGATGCGTGCGCCACATCTCCGCGCGGCCACCCGCCGCCTGCTCCAGCCCGTCGAAGATCGCGCGGAACAGCCCCTCGAGGCCCGCGAAGCTCTCGACCAGATGATGCTGGCCCCATTCGTCCACGAAGGGTTTCCCGACCACGCGATCGGCGAGGAAGTCGAGGAACGCGTCGGCCTTGGCGTCGATGTCGTCCCGATTGAGCAGGACTTCGGTGTAGTCCAGCACCTCGTGGAGCCCCCACACCAGCGGCTCGACCTCATCCACCAGCGCGGGATGGGTGCGCAGCGTGTTCAGGTTCACCCCGTCCGCTTTGTACGGCGCGTAGTAGTGCACCCGCTCGAACGGCTTCGCCGGGATCCCGAGCGCCTCGTACATCTCGACGTCCTCCGGCGGGAGGTCGCTCGGTTGGTCGAGGAAGTCGAGGTCGGGCCCCTTCACGTTGAAGCACACGGCGGCCACGCGGCCCTTCCGTTTCGGGAAGTGCGTGAACAGCGAGGCGAGCAGGAACAGCACGGCGCTCGTCTTCGTCGCGAGGCCCGATACGCCCGAGATGCTCAGGTGCGCGGACTCCGGTCCGAGCAGGAAGTCCGCGTCGAGGTAGATGGGCGCGCGCGTGCCGCCGGCGGAGTACAGGCCCACCGGGAGCGCGGTCCGTTCGTCCCCGCGCGCGTACGTGTCCATCCGGAGGGCGACCTCGACGTCGTGGGCGTCCGCAGATCGCACGTCCGCGAGTGGCACGGGTTGCAGCGGCTCCGCCGGCTCCTGGCGCAACACCGCCGCCGTCCAGAGTCGCACCTCCGTCCGGCGCGTCGGGGGCGGGGCCGCGGCGGGATTCCCTTCGCTCGCCATCACGTCGTGGAGCGGCGTCACCAGATCCGAGTACGCCCGTCCGTCCGTGATGACCGCGTGCACGGTCCGACCGCCTCCATCCACGCGCACGATCGCGCCGATCCCCACCGGCGCGTCGGGCGTCGTCCAGAAATGGAATTGGTGGGGACCCGCGGGCAGCGCCTCGGTGGCAACGACGCGCCCGATGACCGGCTGCGATCCGTCCGTCACGACCATCCTCCCCAGTGGGCTCTGAGCACCGTTTCGACCTCGTGGATCGGATAGAGCAACCGATCCCAGCGCGGGTCCCGCCCCGCGATCGGCGCCCGTTCCGCCAGGAGCCAGCGGCTCACGCGGTCGACGTCGTCGTCACCGCCCGTCGCCAGTCGCTCCACCCGCGCGAGCCCGTGCAGCACGTCCTCGTCGCTCCACGGCCAGAGTCGGAGGTACCAGGAATGGGTTACGGCGCCGTTCGCGAGCGTCCGGGCAAATACGCTCGACCGACTCCCCTCCGGAAGGGTCAGCGCCACGACGAGGTCCTCGCCGTCCAGGAACTGCGTCTCGTGCTGCTTCACGACGCCGATGGCGCGCTCGGCGCCGGACGCGCCGGCGAGGCCCGCCAACCCACCGTCCACGACCAGCGGTTGGTCCCCATGCGCCAGGAATTCCCCGCAGACCTCGCGCTCGAGACCCTCGCGCCGTTGCTCGACGACCTGGGCCGCCGCCCACCGATCCACCAGCGGGTGCGCGCGCGGCGCCTCGGCCGTACGCACCGCCAGCCCGAACCCGTCGAGCGCCGCGCGCAGCGCGGGATCGAGCCGGTTGCCGGGCACGATCAGGAACTCTTCGGCGCGCCGCACCGCGCCACGCAGACGGTCGCCCTCACGCACCAGCACGCCGGCGGCGACCTCCGCGTGCACGACCGGAGCGATGCCGAAATGCCCTTCGACGCTCCAGCGCTGCACCCCGTCCGCGAACCCGATACCCTCCGGCGCCGCCTCCGGTCCGCCGACCGGGATCGCGCGCACGCGACGCCCCTCGACGACGCGCGCGTCGGCGAACGGCTTCGCAATCGGCTGGGGGGCGCGATGTACCGCCGTGCCGCGGGTCAGCGTTCCCCCCGCGGCCGTCAGGGCGGCGCGGAGCTTGGCGCGCGTGGTCAGGCGCCCACCCGCACCGCGACGAGTAGCCCGTCCCGCACCGGGATGACGGTCGACACCAGGCGCCGATCCGCGGCCACCAGATCGTTGAAGGCGCGCATCCCACGCACGTCCTCGGTGTCGGCCGTGGCATCGGCGATCTTGCCGTTCATGAACGTGTTGTCGCACA
>CAYWNR010000629.1:0-2198 GCA_964459705.1 uncultured Gemmatimonadaceae bacterium
ACTCAAGAGTCGCCTGTCCCGCGTTCGCACTTCCGGCAGTCCGCCCCTCCCTTAGTTTCCCCGGGTCCCCCCTTTCAAGGCACCATGATGCGACGCTCGTCCCTCCCCACGCTTCTCGCCCTCGCCCTCGCGCTCGTCGCCGGTCCCGTGGCGGCCCAGCGGCCCGACTCCTCGCGCACCGATTCCCCGCCCGCGCGGCCACCCATCACGAAGGCGACGTTGCAGGCCGCGCTCGACATGATGGGACTCACGTACTCGGACGCGGAGCTGGACCTGCTGCTTCGGGAGCGCGGCCGGTTCGGGAACGACTTCACCGGTCTGGGAGATCGCCGCAATTCCTACGACGCCATTCGCGCGGTCCCGCTCCCCAACTCCGTGGCGCCCGCGTTGCTGTTCGCGCCGCTGCCCCCGTTGGTCCCCATCGCGAACTGGGCACCGCGGTTCGCGCCGGCACCCAAGGACGTGAAACGGCCGGCGGATCTCGAGGACGTGGCGTTCTGGCCGGTGAGCAAGCTCGCCGTGCTGATCAAGACGCGTCAGGTGACGTCGGTCGAGCTCACTCGGATGTACCTCGAGCGGCTGCATCGCTTCGATCCACAGCTCCACGCCGTCGTCACCTTCCTCGACAGCCTCGCGATGAAAGAGGCACGCGCCGCCGATCAGGAAATGGCGGCCGGCCACTACCACGGCCTGTTGCACGGCATCCCGTACGGTGTGAAGGACCTCTATGCGTTCCCCGGCTACCCCACCACGTGGGGCGCGAAGCCGTTCGAGAATCAGGTCATTCCCCAAGTGGCTACCACCATCCTGAAGCTCACCGACGCCGGCGCGGTCCTCGTCGCCAAGCTCAGCTCGGGCGCGTTGGCCATGGGCGACGTGTGGTTCCGCGATACGACCAGGAACCCGTGGAACACGAAACAAGGATCGAGCGGTTCCTCCGCCGGCCCGGCGGCCGCCGTCTCGGCGGGACTCGTCCCCTTCGCGCTCGGTACGGAGACCCTGGGCTCGATCGTCTCGCCGTCCACGCGCACGGGCGTCACCGGCCTGCGACCGAGCTACGGCCGAGTCAGCCGGTGGGGCGTGATGGCGCTGTCGTGGTCGATGGACAAGGCCGGCCCGCTGTGCCGCAACGCCGATGACTGCGCCATCGTGTTCGACGTCATCCGTGGCGCGGACCCACGCGACCCGATGTCCGTCGACCAGCCATTCCCATACGACGCACAGGCCCCCCTCGCGAGCCTCAAGATCGCGTATGTCGCTTCCGCCTTCGAGGGTGAGCGACGGGGCGTGGAGTTCGATCGCAAGGTGCTCGACGTCCTCCGCGGCCTGGGCGCCACGCTCGTGCCGATCGAGCTGCCGGACCGTCCCGGGGGCGCGATGCGCGTCATCCTGGGCGTCGAGGCCGCCGCCGCGTTCGACGACCTCACGCGCTCCGGCCGCGATAGCCTCCTCGTCCGGCAAGACGCCGGCGCCTGGCCCAACTCGTTCCGCTCGTCGCGCTTCATCCCGGCCGTGGAGTACATCCAGGCGAATCGCATTCGCCGGCTGCTCCAGGAGGACATGCAGCACCTCTTGAAGGACATCGACGCCTACGTGTCCCCGTCGTTCGCCGGCTCGAATCTTCTGTTCACCAACCTCACCGGCCATCCGTGTGTGGCCGTGCCGACCGGATTCGAGAGCGGCAGCCCCGTCAGCATCACATTCTGCGGTCGGATGTACGGGGAAGCGGAGGCGCTCGAAGTGGCGCGCGCCTACCAGGAAGCCACCGAGTGGGACGAGCGTCACCCGCCGGCGTTCATCGGCAAGGGCACGCCCAGTTCGGGTCAGGAATAATTCGGAAGCCGAGATGCACGATGCACCGTCGGACCATGGGTTCCCGGCTTGAAAGCCGGGCTCGGCGGCGCTGATGCGCCGGGGCGCCATGAATGGCGCTCGGCCTCCGGGAGTGCTTCAGCACTCGTCGCCGGAGGCGCCGAGCACCTCATCGGAGCCTCCGTTGCGCTTCACTCGCAATGATGATCTCTCTCAATCCAAGGTGTGCGACCATGGCCTCTCGAGTCATTCGCTTGCTGTTCCTCGCGGTGGCGACGTTCGCCCTCACCACCACCCCGCTCACCGCGCAGACGGACGGTGCGCGTGGCTTCTACCGTTTCCCCTCGATCCACGGCGACACGATCGTGTTCGCGGCGGAAGGCGAC
>CAYWNR010000630.1:0-2198 GCA_964459705.1 uncultured Gemmatimonadaceae bacterium
TGGGGAGCCAGTGCGCCGGCAAAAACCGGCGAGATGTCGTGGATGAAAGAGCCATACGGTGAAGGAGTAGCGATCCACACCGGCCCCGAGTCATGCGTTGTCGTTCGTGAGGGCGGCAGCGAAGCGTTGACAGGGGTACGTGCGGGCCGGGTATCGAGCCGCGAAAACCAGGAACTCCGGGCTGCCGACGCTTTTGGCTCAGTCGGAAGGCAACACCGGCCGCGTCGTGATCGCGAGACGCGGACGGGGCCCGCGCGGTCCAAGACCCCGAGCACGCACGGAAACATCTCGCACGGGAGCCGGGAGATCCCGCGACCGCCTGGGGCAGAGGGTGCCGCAGGCCGCATCGGGAAGTCCGAGGACATACGCCGATGATGGACGGACGCGGGAAGTCGGACAGGTCCGTAGTACCCGAGAAGCGGCCGAACAAAGCCGGGCGACCGGCGGCGGAGGCTGTGGAGGGAAGGGGCCTGGCCAAGGGGAACTCGCTCGGGCAAAACGCGTTCCGGACGCAGCGCCGGGCCGACGCGAGCAGTGCGCTCGAGCGGGTACGTGAGGCAGCGAGACGAGACAGGCGACAGCGGTTCACCGCGCTGCTGCACCACGTCTACGACGTGCGGCGCCTGCGAGCGGCCTACCTCGCACTGAAGCGGGACGCATCCGCGGGGGTCGACGGCGAGACGTGGCGCAGCTACGGCCAGCAGTTGGAGGACAATCTCCGGCAGCTGTCCGAGCGCCTGCGTCGTGGGGCGTACCGGGCCAAACCGGTGCGCCGGGCATACATCGCCAAGAGCGACGGGCGGCTTCGGCCGCTCGGCGTACCGACGCTGGAGGACAAGCTGGTCCAGCGCGCGGTGGTCGAGGTGCTGCATGCGATCTACGAGACCGACTTTGTCGGTTTCTCGTATGGTTTCCGACCGGGGCGCAGCCCGCACCGGGCGTTGGACGCTCTGACGGTGGGAATCCAGCGACGCAAGGTGGACTGGGTGCTCGATGCCGACATTCGTGGGTTTTTCGATACCCTCGACCATGGATGGCTGGTGAAGTTCATCGAGCACCGCGTGGCTGACCGGCGCGTCGTGCGTCTGATCCGCAAGTGGTTGGACGCAGGTGTGCTGGAGGACGGGAAGCGAACACGGAGCGCGGAGGGCACGGTCCAGGGCGGAAGCATCAGCCCGCTGCTGGCCAACATCTACCTGCACTACGTGTTCGACCTCTGGGTCCAGCAGTGGCGCAAGCGGCGGGCCAGCGGCGACGTGATCGTCGTACGCTACGGCGACGACTTCGTGCTGGGCTTTCAGCATCGACGCGACGCCGAGTGCTTCTTGGCGGAGCTGCGAGAGCGATTCGCGCGGTTCAACCTGACGCTGCATCCGGACAAGACTCGATTGATCGAGTTCGGTCGCTTCGCGGCGGCCGACCGGAAGCTCCGCGGCGACGGGAAGCCCGCGAGTTTCGACTTTCTCGGCTTCACGCACTCGTGCTCGCGGACCCGCACCGGAACATTCACGGTGCGTCGTCAGACGATGCGCAGGAGGTTGCAGGCCAAGCTGCGTGAGGTCAAGCAGACCTTGCGCGAGCGCCTGCACGACCCGGTCCCGGAGCAGGGCGGGTACCTGGCCTCCGTGGCGCGCGGTCACGCGCGCTACTACGGCGTTCCAGGCAACAGCCACGCTCTGGGCACGTTCCGCTGGGCGATGGTCCGGTTGTGGTGGCGGGCACTGAATCGCCGTAGCCAGGGGCGTCACGTGACCTGGCAACGGATGCGGCGCCTTGTCGCCCGCTGGATCCCATCCATGCGGATCTGTCATCCCTATCCGTCGCAACGCCTGTGCGTCAGGACCTGAGGCGGGAGCCGGATGCGGGAAAGCCGCACGTCCGGATCCGTGGAGGGGGCCCGAGGCAACTCGGGTTCCTACTCCGACAACGCCGAGGCGGTTGACGCGGCGTCCGCGTCGCGGCCCGGCAGTCCCACGCGCCCCGCCAAGTCCCGCGTTGTCCGGTGCATTTCCGTCAGTCGTCTGGCAGGGATAGGCTCTTCGGAGCCCTTCAGCGACGAGCGCTGGCAGGTCGTCGGGCAAGACAGGCTCTTTGACTCTCGGTCTCCCCGGGAGCCCAGGGGAGAGTGAGCTAATCTTAGTTGGAAATTGAAACGGCTCCAAACCCTGTGGTTTGATGAAGTTGCAAAACGAACATCA
>CAYWNR010000631.1:0-2187 GCA_964459705.1 uncultured Gemmatimonadaceae bacterium
CGGCGCGCACGTTCAAGCACGCGCGGGTCAAGGCGGGTCAGCTGGCGGAGGTCTAGCATGTGGAGCCCCGGGCCGGTGCTCGTCGCCGGACCGTGCACCCTCGAAGGGGACGCGCTGAACCTGCGTATTGCCGAGGCGCTCGCGGGACTCGGCGCGCGTCTCGGCGTCCGCGTGGTGTTCAAAGGGAGCTTCGACAAGGCCAACCGGGCGCGCGGCGATGCCCCGCGGGGTCCCGGACTGGGACCCGGGCTGACGCAGCTCGCGCGGGTGCGCGAAGCGACGGGCCTTCCCGTGCTCACCGACGTGCACGAGCCGTGGCAGGTCGCGGATGCCGGTGCCGTGGTGGACGCGTTGCAGGTACCGGCGCTGCTCTCGCGCCAAACCGACCTGCTGCTCGCCGTCGGCGGCTGCGGGCGCCCGGTGAACATCAAGAAAGGACAGTGGATGGCGCCGGAAGATTTGGCGGGCGCGGTGGAGAAGGTGCGGAGCGCCGGAGCCGACGCCGTCGCGGTCACGGAGCGGGGCACCGCCTTTGGCTATGGAGACCTCGTCGTGGACATGCGGGTCTTCGCACGGGCGCAGGCGGCGCTGGGCCTCCCCGTGTTCTATGACGCGACCCACAGCGTGCAGCGTCCGGGCCGCGGTCCTGGTGGTGCGTCGGGCGGCGATCGCACCATGGTCCCGTCGTTACTCAAGGCGGCGGCGGCGGCCGGTGCCGCGGGGTTCTACATCGAAACGCACCCGGATCCCGCGTCGGCCCCCAGCGACGGCGCCACGATGTGGCCCCTGGCGTTGGTCGATGCGCTCGTCGAGGAGACGCTCGAGGTTTGGCACGCGGCCAACGCGAGGCGCGTTCGTGCTTGAGCCCGCGCTGGCGCGCCGCATCCGTCTGGTCGGACTCGACGTGGACGGAGTGCTCACGGACAACGGGGTGTACGTCGGCATGGTCCAAGGCAAGCCCGCGGAGCTGAAACGCTTCGACATTCAGGACGGCATTGGCGTCGTACTGCTGCGGCTCGCCGGGCTCCGGGTGGTGATCCTGAGCGGACGGCGCTCGGACGCCACCGAGCTCCGGGCCGCCGAGCTGGCGGTGGATGCGTGCCTTCAGGAACACTACGCCAGCAAGCTCCCGGCGTTCGGCGCGGTGCTCGAACGGTTCGGCGTTACCTGGGAGGAAGCCGCGTTCCTCGGCGACGACTTGCCCGACGTTCCGGTGCTCGGTCGGGTGGGATTGCCGGTGGCCGTCGCGAACGCCACGGCGGACGCCCGCGCGGTCGCGCGGCACACCACCCTGGCGTCTGGCGGGCGCGGAGCGGTGCGGGAGTTCGTCGAAGACTTGCTCCGGGCGCGCGGCGAGTGGGAGCAAACCGTCGCCGCCTACCTGAACAACGCGCCGGGGGAGCGGACGTGAGCGGGCGGGGCGCGTGGTCCCTGGTGGTTGTGTTGCTCCTGAGTTGGGGCTGTCACGGCGTGGAGGCGCCACCGACCGTGGGCGGAACGGCCGACAGCGTGGACCAGATCGGGTATGGCGTCGACACGTACCTCACGAACGACGGTGTCCGCCGCATGCGGTTGCGGGCGGATTCCGCGTACGCCTACGAGGGCCCGCAACGACATTTCATGTTCGGGGTCGACGTCATTTTTTACTCGCCCGAAGGCCGCGAGACGTCCCATCTGGTGGCCCGCACGGGCACGTACGAGTGGCGGACCGGGAACATGGAGGCCCGCGATAACGTCGTGGTGACGACCCCGGACGGTCGCCGCCTGGAGACGTCCATCCTGGAATACGACCGCGCGAAGGACCTGATCATCGGACCGGCACAATTCCACTGGGTCACGCGGGATCAGGACGTTCTTGGCGACGGCTTCACCAGTGATCCGGACTTGAAGAACGTGCAGACGGAACGCGTCCGCGGCGCGTTGGGTCCGGTGCGGGTGGACAAATGAGGTGGCGCGACTTGGCGGTCCTCGCGGGACTGACCGCGTGCGGCCCGGCCGCAGCGGCGCAGTCCGTGCGTACCTGCCTCGTCGTGCTCGACAAGACGGGGGGAACCGGCCGACAAGTGGCCGTTGCCGGAGGGGTCTACCACCTGTTCCAAGCCGGGGGCATTTGGGCGCACTGTCAGGGCGAAGAGACGAAGTGGTACTCGGACAGCATCGCGTGGTACCAGGATCTCGACCGGTTTG
>CAYWNR010000632.1:0-2181 GCA_964459705.1 uncultured Gemmatimonadaceae bacterium
GTCCGTCAGTGCCGCTCGTTCTGCCGGCTCAGCTTGAGGGAGGCGAACGCGGCGCGTGCGGAGCTGTCGAGCGGACGCTGCTCGGCCTGACACCAGCGGATGAGCTCCTCGACGTCGATGTCGACGCGTACGGGTTCAATCCCCCGAGAGTGCATCCGCCGGAGGCCATCGAGCGCCATGGCCTCCCAGTCGTCATACGTCTTCTCGAGCTCCTCCGCGTCCGCTGCGACCTCTCGTAGGCGCATCCACTGTTCGCGGCGATACCACGCCACGCCGGTGACGACGTTTCGCATGAGTCCTCGCGTCAGTTTTCGTCGTCGCTGTCGTCCCATTGTTCGTCGGTGATCGAGCCTACCGCCGGGCGCGGCGCGTCGGCCTCCGGCGGAGGCGCATGTTGAGCAGATAGCCGAGTCGGAGCCGTGGAGTCCAGCGCAGACGATCGACGCGTCTCTACGATCGGCGCTGCTGCTGCGCGCGCAGCGTTTCGAGCATCGGTAGCGCCGGGGCTCGACGGGCAGCGTCGTCGCGTGCCGTCTGCATCGACGGCTTGAATTTGACGTTCGAAGCCAGACGTGGCCGGATGTGGCCGTGAAGCGGATCAAGATTGCAGATCTGAAGAACCGGCTCTTGCAACATCTGCGCGAGGTGGAGCACGGTACGGAGACCGAAGTGACGGATCACGGCCGACCGATTGCCCGCTTGGTTCCCGTGCGCACCGTCGCGTCGCAGATCCGCATCATTCCGGCACGTCGCCCGTTTGCCGAGCTGAGGAGCGGGCGCTACCCCAAGGGACGGTGGCAGTGCGACTCGCTGCAACTGCTCTTCGAGGAACGCGGCCGCTCGACACCGTCGTCCTCGAGCGCGCCGCCGAGCCGTTCCCGACTCTCCTGAGCTCGCTCGACGCAATCCATCTGGCTACGGCTCTGCTGGTGCAACGGCAAGTGGAGGACCTTTGTTTCGCCCCCCACGACGGTGAGCTCGGCACCGCGGCGCGCGCGATGGGATTCAAGGTGTTGGGCGCATCCGCGAAGGGGCGCGGAAGGCCAGGATAGCCATTGCTGCGGGTGGGTCGATGTCATGACGCTGTTGCGCGCGAGGGTTTGCCCAGGGAGCGGCGACTGGCTAGGCTGAGGCCATGAATTCGACCGCGACCGCCAATGCGGTGCCGTCGTCTGAGCTGGTGTTGCGGCTCCCGGATCTCTCCGCCGTATTTCGAGCCGTGGAGCGGTGGTTCAAAAGCGCCAAGCTGAGCGCGCAGGATGTGGCCACGCTGGGCTTTGCCATCAAAACGTGCAGCGTGGCGGGGACCCGAGTGCTCGCCGCGCGAGACCGAGAGGACCTCGACGAGCAGATCGAGGCGGTGCTTCGAGATCCCGAGTACTACTCTTCGCTCCTCCGTCTGTTTGGTGCAGAAGCCCGCCCCTCCGGAGAGACGCAGCCCCTTCCGAGCGCGCGTGGGGCGGAGGAGCACGCCGCGGTCCTGATGGCAGCCCTCGGGCAGGGAGCGCTCCTGCCGGCACTCAAAGGTTTCCGGTATCTGCTGGTGATCTCGGACGTAGCGAGTCGAATCACCGCGCGGGAACCATCGACCGTCGAACCCCAGGCCTTCCTCGCGCGCTCAGTCGAAAATCCCCTGTGGTTCGTCACCGACCCGGCCACGAGCGTGTACGGCGCGCGCGCTCTCCTCGCCGCCCTCAAGGTGATGGTGTGTTTGTTCACGGTTGGGCTGGCATTGTTGACGGATCACCGCCCCGAACCGTGGCTCGCCTACGCGATTGCGGAGCATTGGCAGAACGACACGTACGCTCTGCTTCGCTACGTGGCGTCGCTGCCCGGGAGCGAGGTTTCCGAGGATATTGTACCGGTCAGCGACCGCTACGACCTGAGCACGCTCGCGGAAAACGAGCAGCGTGCGCGGCGGCGGATCGACGAGCTGTTCCACAAGGCCGAACCGAGCGCCTGACCTACGGGTGGCGGAATGGCCGACCCGCGGCCCGGTCATTTCTACTGGATCAAGCACGCCGACAAGCAACGACCGGCCGTTGTTCTCGAAGTGCGCGGGACTGCGGCGTTGGTCATCTTCGGAACCAGAACTCAGCGGCAGCGAATGCGGGTCCAGCTCAAAGCCGCGAGCCGCGACGGGCGGCGCTTCGGACTGAAGGAAACCACCTATTTCTACCC
>CAYWNR010000633.1:0-2180 GCA_964459705.1 uncultured Gemmatimonadaceae bacterium
CCGAGGATGATCGGGAGGGCGCCGAGGGCGCTGCCGGCGAATGCGAGTGCCACCCCGCCACAGGCCTTCGACAACTCCTCTGTGACGAGCACCATGTTCAACGTGCGCGAGCCACCGGCAATGCCCCCGTAGGGTTCATCGACGAAGACCCCATAGAGGTCAGCCTCCGCCAGCTTGCGCACGATCGGCCACGGGAATTCGCCGCTTTGGTCGTAGGCCGCCGCGACCGGGCGGATTTCGTTGTCTGCGATGTCGCGCGCGAGATCGCGAATGGAGGTCTGCTCTTCAGTGAATCCATAGTCGAGCACGAGTCGTCCTCCGCGAAGGGTTACGTGCGGTGGGTGGGGCGCCCCGGTGCGGGCATCAGCGGGGTGCTGGGTCGGGCCAGAAGTACGGTTCCTGGACCCACACCGTTCCGTCCTCGAACAGCACGCGAATCCGGTCGTCGGGGTGCCGGTCGTCAAATGAGTTCACATCCACGGTTCCGCGGGGACTCCCGCTGGTCGCGAGCTCACTGACGCGGTGGATCAGCAGGCGAACGTCCAGATTCACGTCGCGCATGGTCACGTGGACCCGCGCGGTGTCGCCGACGTGGGCGCGAAAGTCGCCTTCTGGATAGAGGCCCTCGTAGGTGTCGGCGGTCCGTTGGAGCTCGCGGGCCGCCCGCGTGGTGTCGGTGGCGTCGAACGTCACGGTGCCGTTGAGCCGACAGTACACGGCTTCGATCGGGATCTGCCGATCGTCGGTGAACGGTTGCTTGCGGCCGCCCGCGAAATCCGGACGGGCCCAGTCGAGCCGCACACCGCCCCCGCTCGTCACCCGAATCCGCACGAGGTGCGGGCTGTCTTCCGTCTGAATGAACAACTCACCGCCGCCGATCGCCGGATGCGCCTCCAGGGGAATCTCGGAGAGCATCCGCACCAACTCGGCGGTGATCGTGGGCAAGCTCGGCGCTGAGGTTGGCTGGATGTGCCGGACCACGATGGCGCCCGACGGTTGGTC
The DNA here is from genome assembly GCA_964459705.1 of uncultured Gemmatimonadaceae bacterium. Classification (GTDB taxonomy): domain Bacteria; phylum Gemmatimonadota; class Gemmatimonadetes; order Gemmatimonadales; family GWC2-71-9; genus JAOTWJ01. Next base: position 1,003 of record CAYWNR010000633.1, read on the forward strand.
GAACTCGAGCCACTCGCCCGGCATGCCGGCAAGTCGGGCCTCCACGTCCGGCCCGAGGGGCCCAACCGCGATTCGCCCGTGACAGCCCATTTCGTGGAACATCGCCCCTCCGTAGACGTTGGCCCCCACGGCGTGCGCGGGTCCGGAGAACGTAGCCTCGTTGGAGCAAAGATGAAGGTGAGGAGTGAAGATACGATGAAGCCCGCCGTGGAGCGGGCTCAGGAAGACGCGGCCTCGATCGGGAGGGTTACCCCTCGGACTCCGCCTCCCCGCTGGGCCGATCGGTGGGTCGGCGCGCTGCCTGGCGGCGCTCAAGCTCTCGTCGCTCAGGATCGTCCCGGCGAGCATGCCGACGCCGGTCCGCGGTCACGCCGAGGGGCAGAACCCCTCCCACCGAGCGCCGGCGGTCTTCGCCGGATCGTCGTTCGAGCCCGACCCGCCGGTCGACGAGGATGCCCGACGGAAACCAGAACTTCCGTCTCGCTTGCCAGCGCCGATCGTCGGACGATTGGTCCATTGGGTGCGTCGTTCCTCCTGGCGCAACTGTGAAGACGGCGGTCCTATCATAGCTAAACAGCGAATTCGGTGCCACTTACGTAAGGTCGGCTTCAGGAAGGCTTCCGCCTGGATTCACGGTGGGTTCAGGGGGACTCCGCGACCTTTAACGTGAAGTGGTGAGGTTGATTCTGCACAAGGGGATCGGTTTTCGCGAGGCCACCATGACCGAGCGTTTTCCCGACGGCGCGAGCCCGTTCGAGGATCATGACTGTGGGCACCTGCCGTGCGCGAGCTGGCTCTGTGACGATGCGATGGAGCCGCAAGCTGTAGCGGTCGGGCAGCACCCCGAGGACGAGTCCGAGATGGACTTCCCTCACCACGTGCATGACCTCTGGGTGGTTCTGGGCCTCGAAGACAGCTGAGGTTCCTTACCCCGTTTCGTCCCACGCAATCTCACCGCGATAGCCACACCCCGGGCACTCGAGCCTGGGTGGCTGTCCGATGATCCGTATCCGGTGACCTGAGGCCGGGCACACCGCGTACGTCGGGCCGCGGTCCCGTCGAGTCCCAGCGGCGGGATTGGGGTCGTGCCGACTCGTGTGCACAACGGAGAACGTTACCGAACGCTTGGGGCGAATCTCGAGCAGGCGGGCGGGAACGCGGACCGAGCGATGGCGCAC
>CAYWNR010000634.1:0-2179 GCA_964459705.1 uncultured Gemmatimonadaceae bacterium
CCCGTCGATTGCCGAATCACCGCACCGGCTGCGGATTCGCGTACTTCACGAGCAGTGCCTGGAACCGCGAATCATCACGGATGGGATCATACCGCGGATCGAGCCGAATCAACGGGGCACGAGTCCATGAAGGCCCCGCGAGCAACGAATCGAGTTCGGCCACTCCCTCCTCGGCAAGTCCCAACTGTGCGAATATCATCGCACGGGCTTCCCTGATGTTGGGACGCCCCTCGAAGAAGTCGCGGTAGTCCCTCGACCGCGTTAGCCACTCGGCTTCCTGCCTCGCATCCAATTCCCGCCCGAGGCCGGCCAAGGCGAGCCCGCGGCTCGCGTGAAGCCGCCAGTCACCGGCAAGGCCGCGCAACGCGGAGTCGAGCTGCGTGAGGGCACCGCGGAACGCCACTACAGCAGCCTCCCGATCCCCCAGCATCTGGTGAGCCCACGCGGTGTAGAGCAGGCTAGGCTCATAGCGGGTTGCGGCGTCGAACGTCATTGCGTCCGTCGTGCCAAGCATGGCTAGGAGCGCATCTGGTGTGCGCTCCCAGAGCGCCAGGCGCGCCCGCCACATCAGCGCGCTACCCGCGGAACCACCGTAACGCTCCGGTCCCCGCTGGAGCACTGCCCGCAAGCTGTCGAGTCGACCCTGCCAAATGTAGACCAAGGCCCTGCGCAAGTCCGCCCTGGCCAGATCCGGCGCCAGCTCCAATGCTCGGTTGTACGCGGCGATGCCCTCGTCGTAGTGGCGCAGGCGAAGCAGGGTCTCACCCAGGTCATTGAACAGCCCCGCATTCCTGGGGTCCAGGTCCGTTGCCTTCGTGAACGCCGCCAGTGCCTGATTCCAGTGACCAGACCTTCGGTGTGCGTATCCCACGTAGCCCCACAGCTCGGCGGATCCCGGCAGCGCGTCGACCGCCGCGGTCAGCTCGTCGAGCACGCGGGCATCGTCGTCCCGAGAGTACGAGGACACCGTGTCCATCCTCCAATACGAGTACGCCACGCCCATCGCCCAATGGGATTGTGGGAGGTCGGGCGCAAAGCGGACCGCCGCCTCCGCCGCCGCCCGCTGACGTTGGAGCCGGCTCGCATAGGGGTCGTATCCAAAAGAGAAGAGAAATCCGTGGACGAGCGACAGCGACGCGTTGGCAAGCGCGAACGTCGAGTCCAGCGACAGGGCTCGCTCGTACAGCTGTTCGGCGCTCTCGAGATCCTGTCGGAGCCGTCCCGGTCGCCTCCGGTAATCTTCACCTTGTAGGTACAGTTGATACGCCTCGGTGTTCTGCGTTGGTGCGGCGGTGATGGCCGTGGCTTCCGCCCTGGTGAGCGTCGCACCGACGGCGCTGACGATCTTCTGCGCGATGTCGCTCTGCACGGCAAACCCGTCATCCAGCGTCCGGTCGTAGGTCTCCGCCCAGAGATGCCCCCCGGTTTGCACATCGAGCATCTGCACGTTCACCCGCAGGCGGTCGCCGAGCACCTGGACGGTGCCCTCGACGATGGCTCCCACGCCCAACTCATCGGCGATCTGTCGAAGGGGCTTGGCGGTCCCCGCGTACGGCATGACCGAGGTGCGCCCCATGACGGTCAGGGCCGCGACCTTGGCCAACTGGGTCAGCAGCTCGTCGTGCAGGCCGCCCGCGAAGTAGGCGTTGGGGCCCTCGCCGCTCAAGTTCTCGAACGGCAGGACCGCGATGGCGGTGCGCGGATGGCGTGACCCTGTCGGGCCCGGCCGGAGACGCCGGGCGACCGCAAAGATCCCGGCGATCACCACCGCCGCCGCGATCGCCTGGACGGCGATCCGTTGCCAGGAGAATCGGCGGCGGGCGGTGGTGGGGGAGAAGGTGGTGCTTGGCGATACGGCCGCTGACGCCCGGGGGCCCAGCGCTTCGGCAAACAGCGCCACCGGGTTGAATCGGTCCGCGGGCGTCTTGGCGAGCGCCCGCTCCAACGTCGCCGCCACGTGCGCGGGCACCGCCGGCCGGATGCCCGTGATGTTCGGCGGCTCCGCCGCCAGATGCTGGTGCACGAGGCTCTCGACCGTCGGGCCCGTAAACGGCGGCTGCCCCGCCAGCATCTCGTACAACACGCAGCCCAACGCGTAGAGATCGGAGCGGCCGTCGAGGTCCTTGCTCCCTGCCGCGTGCTCGGGCGACATGTACGCCGGCGTTCCTAGCGCGATGCC
>CAYWNR010000635.1:0-2175 GCA_964459705.1 uncultured Gemmatimonadaceae bacterium
GCCGGAAGACCTCGTTCCGCATCGGCGGATCGACGCCATCGTGCGGCTGGACGACCTCGACCTCGAGCTCGAGCGCTTGCTGCGCCACCTCGAGCCGTGCGGCATGGGGAATCCGACCCCCGTGTTCGGCGTGACGAGCGTCGCGGTGCGGGAGGCGCGGCCGGTAGGGACCAATCACCTGCGGCTGGTGCTGGAGGACGACGCGGGCCGCCTGCCGGCCATCGGCTTCGACTGGGCCGACCGGGTGGATGCGTCGTGGTGGCGGGCGCCCGTGGACGTGGCGTTTCAGCTCCAGCAGAACGAGTGGCGTGGCGACGTCTCCCTCCAGGGGCGCATTGTCGAGGTGCGTCCCTCGTCCTGATGCGGATCATTGCCGGAGCGTTCCGTGGGCGGCGGCTCCGCCCGCCTCCCGAGCGGCGCGTGCGACCCACGGCTGACCGGGTGCGCGAAGCGTGGTTCAGCATCCTCGGCTCGGCCATCACGGATGCGACGGTGCTCGACCTGTTCGCGGGCTCTGGCGCCCTCGGGCTCGAAGCCTTGTCGCGGGGAGCGCGCCACGCCACGTTCGTGGAGTTGGGGGTTCCGTCCCTTGCGGCGCTGCGTACGAACATCGCGGAGCTGGGACTGGAAGACCGCGCCGCCATCCGCCGCGGGGATGCGCTCCGGTTCGTGACGAAGCTCGCCGGCGGCGCGTTCGATCTCGCGGTGGCGGACCCGCCGTACCGCACCGGCCAGGCCGAGACCTTGCGCGACCTCTGGCGCGAGCATCCGTTTGCGCGCATCCTGAGCATCGAGCACCCGTCCAGTCTCGACCTCCGAGGCGACGACACGCGGCGCTATGGGAGCGTCGCCCTCACGTTCTTCCATACCCCATGACACGCACCGCACTCTATCCCGGTTCGTTCGATCCCGTGACCAATGGCCACGAGGACCTCATTCGCCGGAGCCTCGCCCTGGCCGACCGGCTCATCGTCGCGGTCGCCGTGAACGCGGCCAAGACGCCACTCTTCTCGGTCGAGGAGCGGATGGCGCTGATCCGGGAGGTGCTGGCCGGTGTCGAACGGGTCGAGGTCCGGTCGTTCGACGGACTGCTGGCCGACTTCGCGCGCGAGGTCGGAGCGATGATGGTGGTGCGCGGGTTGCGCGCGGTCAGCGACTTCGAGTACGAGTTCCAGATGGCGCTCATGAATCGCAAACTCAATCAGGACCTGGAGACGATGTTCCTGGTGCCGGATCTCAACCTGACCTTCTTGAGCTCGAGTCTCGTGCGCGAGGTGGCGCGGTTTGGTGGCGAGGTCTCGCCGTTCGTGCACCCGGTCGTCGCCAAGGCGCTGCACAAGCGGTTTGGACGGTGAGCTTCCGCGAGTCACTCCACAGCCGCGCAGCGGTCCTGGGGCGTACGGTGGTGCTGGCCGAAGGCTGGGACGAGCGGGTGCGGGCCGCGGCCGCTCGCCTCGAGCAGGAGGGGATCGCCCACGTCATTCTCCTTCCCGGACCGGTCGAGGACGACCGGCGCGAGTTGTCCTCCGTCGCCGACCTGCTGCGCGCCCGCAAGCCCGACAAGGTGCCCAATGCGGAAGCGGCACTGGCCGCGGCGCGCGATCCGCTGCGGTTCGCCGCGGGGCTGGTGGCGCTCGGAGGCGCCCATGCGGCTGTCGCGGGATGCACCTGCCCCACCGCTGACGTGCTGCGCGCCGGCCTGTGGGCGCTGGGCCCCGCGCCCGGAATCGAGACGGTGAGTAGTGCGTTCTACATGGTCTTTGAAGGCGACGAGGAGCAGAGGGGCGGCGGGGCAGAGCGGGTGAGGGCCGTGAGGGCAGAAATGGGTATCGAGCGCCGTGGAGAAGCACGGCCCGCCGGCCCGTCGGCCCGCCGGCCCGCCGGCCTGCCGGCGGGGACCGCCCTTCCTCCGAGCGGCGTTCTCACGTTCGCCGATGGGGGGGTCGTGCCCGATCCGACGCCGGCCCAACTCGCGGAGATTGCCGCAAGCGCGGCGGATGACCGGCGCCGCATCGTGGGAGACGAGCCCTGTGTGGCCTTCCTGTCGTTCAGCACTCGGGGGAGCGCCACGGGCCCCCGGGTCGAACGGGTGCAGCAGGCCATGGCCCGTTTCCGGACGTTGCGTCCGGATGTCACGAGCGACGGCGAGCTCCAGGGGGACGCGGCGCTGGTCCC
>CAYWNR010000636.1:0-2175 GCA_964459705.1 uncultured Gemmatimonadaceae bacterium
GCCGAGGGCATCAACAAGGTCACCGGCAAACCCTTCAAGGTGACCGAGATCGAGCGGGTGGTTCGCGCTCGGCTGGAGGACCGACGATGACGGTGACGCTTCCCAAGCCCAGCCCCAAAGACTACGCCTCGGATCAGGAGGTTCGCTGGTGCCCGGGCTGCGGCGACTACGCGATCCTCAAGGCGGTGCAGAAGACACTCGCCGACCTGGGCGTCAAGCGTGAGAACACCGTGTTCATCTCGGGCATCGGCTGCGCGGCGCGCTTTCCGTACTACGTGTCGACGTACGGATTCCATACCATCCACGGCCGCGCGCCGGCAATCGCCACGGGCGCCAAGCTCGCGAATCCAGATCTCGATATCTGGGTGATCACCGGCGACGGCGATGGTCTCTCCATTGGTGGGAACCACATGCTCCACTTGCTCCGCCGCAACGTGGATCTCCAGGTGATCCTCTTCAACAATGAGGTCTACGGCCTCACCAAGGGGCAGTACTCCCCGACGTCGCATCGTGGCTTCAAATCGCCGTCAACGCCGCTCGGCTCGGTGGATAACCCCATTGCCCCGGGCGCGTTCGCGTTAGGCGTCGGCGCGCGGTTCGTGGCCCGGTCCATTGATACGCTGACCCCGCATCTGGTCGACGTGCTGAAGCGCGCGCACGGCCACCGCGGCACCTCGTTCGTCGAGGTGTTCCAGAACTGCGTGGTATTCAATGACGGCGCGTTTTCTGCCTTCACGGACAAGTCCATCGCCCCCGAGCAACAGCTCCATTTGGAACACGGCAAACCCATGGTCTTCGGCAAGGCCAAGGACAAGGGAATCCGCATCAAGCCCGGGGCCCTCAAGCTCGAAGCCGTGATGCTTGGCGACGGCATCGCGATGGACGATCTCCTGGTCCACGACGAGACGAACCACACGCAGGCCCAGATGCTCGTGGCGCTCCGCCCACCCGAGTTTCCCGTCGCGCTTGGCGTCATCTACTGTGATCCGGCGCCGAGCTACGAGCGAGAGGCGCTCGCCCAGGTCAACGCCGACGGGCTGGTCGGCGTGGACCTGAATGCCATCATGCGGAAGGGGAGGACCTGGAAAATCGGGGATGACGCTTGAACGGGAGAGACCTCCAGGATCTGAGCACGTGAGACATATGACGCTGGCATCTCACGTCCTCACGGTCCCGATGGGCTAACATCATACATCCCAGGTGGTTGGGAAGCGTCCAACCAGCCGATGCGTCGGTACCGGAAGGGGTCGATGGGGTAGCTCCAGGCATCTTCATGGTCTTAAAGGTGTCTTCATCCAAAACTTCGACCTGTCTGCCCTCTTTCCCTATATCATCCGCACCGAGTCCGTGAACCGCGACCGCAGGTCGCGTCACGCCGTTCGGGAGCCGGCGGTGCCCAGCACGCGCCGCAGCGGCTGACGACACCTCCGGTCGCAGTTCGTTTCCGAAGGTCGCAGTTCCGAACTCAAACGCGGGTTCACCTATGTCCAGTTCCGCCCCAGTGGCGACCAAGAAACCCAAGGTGTCGAAGCAGGACGGTCCGGTCATCATCCATGTGCCGGAGCATACCGTCGAGATCGTGTCCGATTCCGGAGAGGGCGCGCAGAAATGCGGTCAGATCTTCGGAATGGTATCCGCCAGGATGGGCAACGGCGTATGGACCGTCGAGTTGATCCCGGCGGAGATCCAGCCGCCCGCCCGCTCACCGAACGCCGCCTCAGGCAATCGCATCCGTCTCGGGACCAAGCCGGTCACGAACTGGGGGGACGCCGCGCACCTGGTGGTCGCCTTCAACGAGCAGGTCCTCCTCGCCCGCCATCGCCTCGACGCCCTGCACGACGATGCCATTATCCTCGTCGAGAACATGTGGGCGACGCACGACGATGAGGACATCCGCCGCGCATGGGCGGCGGCGATGGAAGAGCTTGCTCCGAGCAAGTACCGCATCGTGCAGGTGCCGATGGAGGAGCAGAGCCTGACCGTGACGGACAACCCGCGGAAGGGCAAGAACATGTTCGTCCTCGGCATGCTCGCGTGGATCTACGACCGGGACGTCGAGATCATCCGCGACATGATCCGCCTGCAATTCCGCAAGAAGGCGGCCGAGGTCGCGCAGAAGAACGTCGAGTTGATGGACCTCGGGTATCGCTGGGCCGGGGAGCACCTCGACTTCCG
>CAYWNR010000637.1:0-2167 GCA_964459705.1 uncultured Gemmatimonadaceae bacterium
TGTCCGTCGGAAGGTCGACGCGATCGCGCCACCCGATGATCCGTTGCTTGCTGCGCCCGGGCGCCTGCCAATAGACTTCCAGTTCGAGTTGATCGGACTTCACCAATTTTGGCGGCTCGGCCATCCCCTCCTCCCCCAGCTGCGCGAGAAAGAAGACGAACCCATGCGCCCGTGCTTGGAAATCCTCGAGTCCGACCGCCGCGTCGGCCGCGCGGCGAGCAATGCCGCGACCGACCAGTTCGCGCGCGGCCGTGTCGTTCCACGACTGCGCGTGCACCGGGCTCACGACCAAGAGCCCGAGCAGGGCCAGCGTTCCTTCCCGCATGGGGGGGCAATATCCCGGACGCTGCGATGGGGAGCAAGCGCGGCGGTGGTCATCGCCGCGGCGGCGTGCCAGGACGTGTCGTTTCCCGGTACCACGACCGTCACGGGAAATGACTTGCTCGTCCTGGGCCTGGCGTCGTCGGCTCAACCGCCCGCAGCGCAGACGTTCTGGGTGTCGAACGGAGCGGCGCTCGTGCGTACTCTGCGTCACCCCGATCCGTTCAACACGCTGTACCTCCAGGTCAGTTTTCCCGCCGGCAGCCTGGAGAGCCTGAATGGCCAACCGCTCGCCACCGACGATTCGGTGCAGGTGACCGTCGAGCCCCTCGCGGGTGGATATGGGTTCACGCTCTCGCCCGGGGGCCTGGTCTTCTCCAGCCAACACCCGCCGGTCGCGCTGTTCTCATTCGGGAAGTACGCCGATGCCAGCGTGGCGGACGGCGATCCCTCGTTTCCCACGACGGCCGACTACCTCGACGCGCTGGAGATCTGGCAGGAGGTCGGGGTCGACCGGTGGCAGGTCGCGCCCGCATCCCAATCGGCCGGCGTGGACGAAGTGCGGTGCACCGCGGACGCTCCAGGCCGCTACCGACTCGCCGCGCGCCGGTGATCCGCGACACGTCGTTCGATGCGTTCCGGCGGGCCGCGCGGAACGGGATAAGCCTGCCGGTCGTGCGGGAGTTCACGGCAGACACTCTCACGCCCGTCGCCGCGTTCGCTGCCGTGCAACGCGCGCCGTTCGGCTTCCTGCTCGAGTCGTTGGTGGGGGGCGAGCAATGGGCCCGCTACACGTTCATTGGCACGGAGCCGACCGCCGCATGGCGCTATCGGGCGGGGCGGGTGACGTGCTGGACGCCGGACGGGGGCTGGGGGCCGGCGCGCGACGCTCCGGACCCGATCGCCGACGTTACCGCGCGGGTGCGCCAGCGCCGCGTCGCGCGGATCGCCGGACTGCCCCGGTTCGTGGGCGGCATGGTGGGCTACCTGAGCTACGACGCCGTGCGCGCGTTCGAGCGGCTCGGTCCCGGCCCCACCGACGACCTCGCGCTACCGGACGCCGTCTTTTTGCAGGCGGAAACGCTGTTGATCTTCGACAACGCGTTCGGCCGCGCGATCGCGGTCACGACGACCGCGGTACCGGACGACGGCGCCACCGCGGTGCGCGAGGCCTACGACGGGGCGGTGGAGCGGGTGGAGGCCCTGCTCGCCCGCCTGGCGGACCCACCCCGCATCGCTCCGCTGCCGCTCGAGGTCACCGCACCGCCCGCCGCGGTCTCGCCCTACGCCGCCGAGGAGTACCAGGCGGGCGTGGCACGGCTCAAGGAGCACATTGCCGGCGGCGACGTCTTCCAGGCCGTGCTCTCTCGTCGACTCGATCTGCCATGCGCCGCGCCACCGCTGCGGGTCTATCGGGCGTTGCGCACGCTCAACCCGGCGCCGTACCTGTACCACCTCGCGCTCGACGATCTCGCGATCGTGGGCAGTTCCCCCGAGGTGCTCGTCCGGCTCGAGGACGGAACGGTGACGGTGCGCCCGATCGCCGGGACGCGCCCCCGCGGCGCCACCGAGGATGAGGACGCGGCGCTGGCGGCGGCGCTGCGCGCCGATCCCAAAGAACTGGCCGAGCATGCCATGCTCGTGGATCTCGGACGGAATGACGTCGGCCGCGTGTCCGACTTCGGGTCGGTCCGGGTGACGGCGGATCGGGTACTGGAGCGCTACTCGCACGTCCAGCACCTGGTATCGGAGGTGCGCGGAACCCTGCGCCCCGGTCTCGACGCCGAACATGTGCTCCGTGCGTGCTTCCCCGCCGGGACAGTGAGTGGCGCGCCCAAGATCCGCG
>CAYWNR010000638.1:0-2165 GCA_964459705.1 uncultured Gemmatimonadaceae bacterium
AGCGGCTGCCATGGCGTGTCAGCCATCCAGCCATCGGGAAGGTGGAAACGCACGATGGCCGTGGCATTCCCCGATGACGTGACGAAGATGGGCTTGGTCACCGAGTACAGGGTGTTCGCGCGCCACAGCCCGGCCTGCTCGTTTCCAGGAGGCCACGGCTTGGTGGCATACTCCAGGTCGACTGTGTACTGGAGCGATACCGATCCGGTGTAGACTGAGTCCAGTTGAAATCCCTCGGGTCCGGCTAGCTGAGCATGGAGTGTACGCCCAGCTGCGGTCTGCACCGCGAGGCCATGTACGAACGTGGCCCATTGATTCGGCAACTGATCGATGCCGCCCCCGGTTGCGACGAGCAGGCGCCCGTCAACCACGTCGAGGTGCGCCTGCACCTCCATCGTGAGGGGGCGGGTTCCGGAGAAGTGGACGTCGTATGCCGCTCGCGCAGGTGTTTGGATGGCGAGGACACAGAGCGCGAGCCCCAGGCCGATCATTCTTTCCCCCCCTTCGTGGCGGCCGATCCGCATGCAGCCCAAGGGTTGCGCGCGGTCTTATTTGTCAGGCGTAATGGTACCATATAAATAGACTGCGGCCTGCAGGCAACTGCTGCCGTGCTCGGCGATCCCGTCTCGCGGTGTCGTCCGATCGTCGGCGATGGCGACATCGCCCTCGGCCAGAGCCTGCCCAAGGCACCGTTGCCCCGGCCCGCTTCGCATGGTACTCGCTGGTGCCGCCTGTCGAACTCCTGCGACAAGTGGGCGGGCCAACCGCGGGCAGCGACTTGGTGCTATCCGTCCACGGTACCGCGCACCGTGAGGGCCTGACTGGAGTTCCTATGTGCGTCCCTCGCCTGGTGATCATGACGGCAGCGCTATCGCTCGCGTGCACGAGCGTGCTCGAAATCGAACGCCCGGCTCGAGCTCCTCGAAGGTCGGGAGGTGACGCTAGTGCCCTGTCGCTAGCCCCGCAGTCGCCCGGTGTCCCTGAGGAGCCATTCACCGTGCAGTGACAAGGGCCATTCCCGAGATGAAACATCCTCCGTCTTCAGGCGTAACTGGCAGGGAGCGCCTGTGCGTCCACGGGCTCGATCCCACGATGCAAGACGGTGAGCACCGATCCGCTCGCGGTGGGTATCATTCAATCCGTGCGCTGATGTCATCCGCGGACCATTCGTCAGGGTAACCGATGCGCCCACCTCAGCTTCGTGACGGATCCGTGCCCGAGCCCGACACGGGTCACTCGGCGCCGCGCCGCGACGCGAGCCTGTTCGTGGTCCCGCTCGATCGGCACAGCGAAGTGCCCCTGTTCCGACAGGTCTATCGGTCGATTCGGCAGGCGATGATGGATGGACGGCTCGCCGCTGGCGCCCGCATGCCGTCCACGCGGGCCCTCGCGTCCGAGCTGGGAGTGTCGCGCAACACGGTGCTCCAGGCCTTCGACCTGTTAGTCGCGGAGGGGTTCCTGGTCGGGAGGGCTGGCGGCGGCACGCGCGTCTCCCCCGTGCTGTCCGACCGCGAGGCTCGGCCTCGGTCTCCGGAGGCGGGAGCGCCACCCGCGGGTGTTGTGGCGTCGCGCGGGGCGGCGGCCGCCATGGCCGTGCCGGGCGGACTGCCGGTGGGAGGGAGTCCCGACGGCGCGTTCGCTTCGGCGACGATCTCCCCCGAGCTGTTTCCCGTCCAGCTCTGGCGCCAGCTCACCAATCGGTGTCTGCGGACCTTCGCGCCCGCGCATTTCACGGTCCCCGACTCCCGCGGGATCGCGCCGCTGCGCGCCGCGGTGGCCGACTACCTGGCGTCGCGGGGCGTGCCATGCGACGCGGACGATGTCGTCATCGTCTCCGGTGTGCAGCAGGGCATCGATCTGGCGGCCCGAGCCCTGTTGGAGCCCGGCAACGTGGCGGTGCTCGAAGAGCCCGGATTCCCCGGAGCGCGGGGTGCGATTGCGGCCACCGGCGCCATGATCGCGCCCATCCCCGTGGATCGCGCGGGCATCCGCGTCGACGCCATCGAGGCGATGGACGCCGCACCGCGGCTCGTGTACGTGTCCCCTTCGCATCAATTCCCCCTCGGCGGCCGTTTGGCCCTCGAGCGGCGATTGGCGCTGTTGGCCTGGGCGACGCGGCACGACGCCTGGATCATCGAAGACGATTACGATAGCGAGTTCTGCTA
>CAYWNR010000639.1:0-2161 GCA_964459705.1 uncultured Gemmatimonadaceae bacterium
TTGCGGCCGTTGGCGGAGAGGGGGGTCGTGTAGAGAGTGAGCATGGCGTTTCCCTCCTGAACCCCGTTCCTCTCATGTCGAGCGGATTCTGTCGACGGCAGTCGGCCTCGGGCGTCTGTGGGCCGCCGCCGGAGTTCGCGCGGCAATCCAGCGTCCACACGCGGTGCAGCCGGTGCTGGCGATACCGGAGTTCCACACCTTCGACGTCTTCGTCGCCAAGCTGAGCCCGTCTGGCCAATTGCTCTACTCCACGTACTACGGCGGCTCGCTGAACGAGAATCTCTCCGACAGTTCGGAAGGCGACACGACGGCGCCGGTCGAGGTCGCCGCAGACGGCTCGGTGTATCTCGCCGGCACGACGACTTCCCGGTGACGGCGAACGCCTATCAGCCGGCACAGACCGCGTTCCGCTCGACCGACGCGTTCCTCGTGAAGTTCACCCCTGACTTCACCCTGGTGTACTCGACCTACCTCGGCGGCTCGCAGGCCGAGCAGCAGGAGAGCTACGCCCAGGGGGTGCGCATCGCCGTCAATGCGGCCGGCAACGCCTACGTGACGACGGGGACGTTCTCGCAGGACCTTCCGCTCCCGAACGCCTTCGACACCGCGCCGGGGGACTACGTCGCCAAGCTGACGGCCGACGGATCGGAGCTGGTGTACGCGTCGTACGTGCCCTTCGCGGCGGGACCGGTGGCGGTGGGCCCCGACGCGCTCTATCTGGCCGGAAAAAGCCAGGCCGGTATCGTCGCAATCAAGGTCGACGAAGCGCCGGTGGCGTGTGTCGGCGACTGTGACGGCGACGGCACGGTCATCGCCGACGAGCTGGTCCTCGCAGTCAACAACGCGCTCAGCGGGTGTGGCGGTTGAGGCGCCGGCGTTTGCCGGCACGCCGGTCTTCGAGGATCAAGCCAATGGTGTCGGCAAGACTCTTGCGCGCCGGCTTTGATGCGCCCGCTAGCTACGTGCTGCGGTGGCCTCTGATGGGACAGAGCGCACCGCCACGAGATCGTTGTCGAGCACCGGCCGGACGTCATCGGTCTTGAGGGTTACGACAGCTTGCGTCTTGCCGGACGCACGGACGAACTCGACCTCGATCGCGTCCGCGTCGTAGACCTCCACCACGGCCCCGAGGTCACCCTTCCGCAACCCGTACTCGGGAAGATCTCGGGCGAGTACGACGGTGTCGAGTAGGCGATACGTCATCAGCTTTCTCCCGGAAAGGCGGTTATGAACCGCGGCGCATCCTCGTTTGATCGGACAATCCAAATCGTTATCAGCTGAGCAACTTTGCCCGATGGCCCACGAAGAGTACCACGGATCTCGTAGTGTTGGCCATATCTGGTGTGCTTGCCGAGGGTTGCGTCGCCAGTCATTGCGAGTTGGCGGAGGTCGGATTCGAGTCGAGTCCACTCGGAGGCGGAGTAACCAAGACCTTCAAAGAACGTGGCCTTGAACCGTCCTACCGCGTGCTCCCTGGCGAGCAAGTAGTCGCGCACCTTCGCGGCGTCAATCCACACACGCTCTCGTCCTGGAAGTTCCACGCCCCAATTCTTGCACGCCTGACGAGACCCCGTCGAGGTCTGGTGGCTGACGCCGGCCTTCAACCGCGCCGCCTTTTGGCGTCGGATGGAAAGACTTTGGCCCCCGTCACATCGTCGCATCCCCAGAATCGCTGACGCCCAGAAATCGGATCAGGCAGTCGCGTGCGCTCTGGATGGCGTCTTTAGCCTTCAAAGCCGTTGTCCTCGCATGTGGACAGTGTTCCCACGAGAGCGGTTGTCGTAGAGCGCCAGCAGTCAAAACGTACCGCTGCCACGCCCCGCTGAGCGCGGGCGACACGACGCGATGCAGAATCGCGTTGATCGGGGAACGGAAGAGCCGCACCGCGAGGATGCTCGTCATGAGGGCGATCAGGAACGTGACGATCGGTAGCGTGATGAACATCGCGCTGACGACCTTTGCCTATTGAGCATGGCTACGTTCGAGGTGGCGAGCGACGGAGTCGGTCAGTCGTTCGGCAAGCCGTGTCAGGACGGGGCAGGGTGTTTGTCGCCTCGCACGCGCGCTCACCGTTGCGGATGTTGAACCGGTCAATTCTACGTTCAAGGGCTGAACATCCCGCTGGAATTTTCAAGCCGCTTGCTCATTGTGATTGGTGACC
>CAYWNR010000640.1:0-2159 GCA_964459705.1 uncultured Gemmatimonadaceae bacterium
CGAGGCCGACGCCGCGATGATGGCCGGCCGGCCGGGCAGCGCGACATCGCCGTAGACCTGGAACTCCGCTTCGACCCAGTTCCGCTCGCCGAGACGGATTTGCGACACCCGACCGATTCGCACTCCCCGCAGCACCACCGGATCGCCGACCCCCAGGCCACCCACCGTGCGGAACCGCGCCGCGTACGCGGCGGTCCCCCGCGTGAAGTCCGCACGGGACAACCACAGCGAGCCTCCCACCACGATGATCAGGGCCGCGACCACCGTCACCCCAACGACCAGTTCGTCTCGTCGCTTCATCACACCCCACCTTCGGCCCGCTCGGCGTCGAGGGCTCCTTCCGGACGGCCTTCGACGAATTGCCGGACCACGGGATCGTGGCTCCCACGAATGGCTTCCACCGACCCGACCTGCCGTACCTGACCCCGATAGAGCATCGCAATGCGGTCCCCTACCGTGTAGGCGCCGTGCATGTCGTGTGTGACGACGACCCCGGTTACCCCGTAGGTCTCACGCGCGCGCACCATCAACTGGTTCATCACCGCTGCGGTCACCGGGTCCAGCCCCGTCGTGGGTTCGTCATATAGGATATAACGGGGCCGCAGCACCACCGCACGCGCGATGCCCACGCGCTTCCGCATCCCACCCGACAGTTCCCCCGGATAGCGACCTTCCGACCCCGAGAGGCCGACCATGGCCAGCGCCTCCGCCGACCGTTCCGCGATTTCCGTCTCGCCGATGCCGTGTCGCCGGAGCCCCACGGCAAGATTCTCCGCCACGGTCATCGAGTCGAACAGCGCGGCAAACTGAAAGACGAATCCGATCCGGGAGCGCAACGCGGTGAGCGCCTCCCGCTCCATCAGGTGAACCACCTGGCCATCCACCTCGACGGCTCCATGATCGGGCTCGAGGAGCCCGACGATGAGCTTGAGCGCGACGCTCTTCCCGGCCCCGGAATACCCGACGATCACCGTCGTCTGTCCGTCCGGAATCTCGAGCGAGAACCCCTCGAGGACCCGCTTCGGGCCGAACGCCTTGTGGACCTCCCGAAAGACGATCACAGGAGCAGCAGCGCCCAAAACGCGTCGAGCACTAGAATGATCTGGGCGCTCAGCACCACCGCCCGGGTCGTGGCGCGCCCGACTTCCTCCGCCCCCTGTCGCACGCCAAGCCCACAGGAACAGCCGATGAGCGCGATCGCGAATCCGAACGAGGTGCTCTTCAACAAGCCAAACCAGACGTCCTTGAATCGGTAGAACAACTGGAGGCCGTGGATGAACTCGACGGAACTCAAGTCGAGCAGATTCACCGCGGCGACGAGGCCCGCCACGATGCCCACCGCCACCGCCACCGCCACGACCACCGGGAACATCACCGTCGAGGCCAACACGCGGGGAACGACGAGATAGGACATCGGGTCGTACGCCAACGTTTCCAGGGCATCGACCTGCTCGGTGACGCGCATCGTCCCCAGCTCCGCGGCGATGTTCGCGCCGATGCGACCCGCGAGCGCGAGGCCGGTGAGCACGGGGCCCAATTCGAGCATGATGGATTTGCCGACCGCGGTGCCGACGAAATAGAGCGGTACGGCCCCCTTGAACGTGTAGGAGGCCTGGAGCGCCAACACGATGCCCGTGAAGGCCGCGATGAACACGGCGATCGGCAGGGAATCCACGCCGATGCGGCGCATCTGGACCACCGTGAGCCCCGGCCACACATCCACATCCTTGAGGCCGCGCCCGAGATCGGCGAGGAGCACGCCGAGTCGGCCGATGGCGGTGAGCCACCGCTCCACGCGGTTGGTGATCAGACGTAGCACGGAGCGAATCTAGGCGGCTAGGCGGCTAGGCGGCTAGGCGGCAAGCAACAGCCCCGGAGAACGTTCCTTTCCTCCGGGGCCGCTAACCGCCTGGCCGCCTCACCGCCTGGCCGCCTATCTCATGCCGCGAAACTCGCGAGCGCCTTCCCGACATCGCCTTCCCGCAGGCGCTTGAGCGCGCGGTCGCGCAGCTGGCGTACGCGCTCGCGGGTCACGCCGAGCATGCCGCCGATCTCCTCGAGCGTGTGCTCGCGGCCGCCGTCCAGTCCGAAATAGAGCCGGAGAACCTTGGCATCCCGGGCCGGGAGCGACCGGAGCGCGGATTCGACCTCGTCGCTCA
>CAYWNR010000641.1:0-2158 GCA_964459705.1 uncultured Gemmatimonadaceae bacterium
GCGAGTTCACTCGCCGACCACGCCGGTCGGACGGTGATCACCAGCCCGCGGCCATACCGTCTTTGCGCGGATCCGACCCTGCGGCCCAACCACGCGTGAGTCGCATGACGGCCTGCGCGCCGCCGGCAGCGTCGGGAGGCAACGCCACGATCTCGTGGCCCATCGCCGCGAGCGCACGCCGCACGTCTTCGGGAATCGGCGCCTCGAGCCCCACGCGCACGCCATCGAAGTGCCGGAACCGCGCCGCGTCGATGGCGTCCTGCAAGTCCATGCCGAACACCAACAGGTTCAGCAGCACCTGCACGTGGCCCTGTGGCTGAATGGAGCCGCCCATCACGCCGAACGCGAGCCATGGCTCGTCGCCGTTGGGGCCGGGTTTCGTGACGAAGGCGGGGATGATGGTGTGGAAGGGGCGCTTCCGCGGCGCCACCGTACTCGGCAAGCCGGGCGTCAGCGTGAATCCCGCGCCACGGTTCTGGAGCGCGAAGCCCGTCCCCGGCACCACCACGCCCGAGCCGAACTCCCAGTAGTTGCTGTTGATGAACGAGACCATGTTGCCGTCCGCGTCGGCGGCGGCGAGGTAGATGGTCTCGCTCGACGTGACGGCGTTGCCGGGGTCCACCCGCGCGGCGGCGTGATGCGGATCGATCGCGGCGCGGCGCGCCGCGATGAAGTCGTCCGACAACAGACGGTCCGGCGGCACGGTCATGGCGTCCGGATCGCCCACCCAGCGGGCGAGGTCGGCAAAGGCGAGCTTCTTGGCTTCGATCAGGTAGTGGAGATAGGTGGCGGAGTTGTGGCCCATGGCCTCGAGGTCGTACGGCTCGAGAATCCGGAGCATCTCGAGTGCCGCGACTCCCTGGCCGTTGGGTGGCAGCTCCCACACCCGGTAGCCGCGAAACGGCACCGACATCGGCTGGACCCACACCGGCTCGTGGCGCGCCAGGTCCTCGAGCGTGAGAAACCCGCCGAGGGCGCGGACCCGATCGACGATCTTCCGGCCGAGCGCGCCGCCGTAGAACACGCGCGGTCCGCTGTCGGCAATGAGCTGGTAGGACGCGGCGAGGTCCGGGTTCTTGAACCACTCGCCGGCCCGCGGCGCGCGGGTGCCGTCCACGAGGAACGTGGCGCGCGCGCCCTCGTCCTGCTTGAGCCGCTCGACCTCCACCGCCCACTGTTCCGCGATGATGGGAGACACGGGAAACCCGTTCTCCGCGAGGCGGATGGCGGGGGCGAGTGCTTCGGCCAAGGAGATGGTCCCGTAGCGCTGGAGCAGGGCGGCCCAGCCCGACAGGGCGCCCGGCACCGTGATCGGGTCCGCCCCGAACAGCGGCACCGCGTCCAGTCCCCGGCTGGTGAACGCTTCCCGCGTCATCCCCGAGCCGGACCGGCCGCTGGCGTTGAGCCCCACCAGCTTGTGCTCCCGCGCGGACCAGAGGAGGGCGAAGAGGTCGCCGCCCATGCCGGTCATGTGTGGTTCCACCAGGCCCAGCACCGCAGCCGCCGTGACGGCCGCGTCCACCGCGTTACCGCCGCGCTGGAGCACGGCCAACCCGGCGGCGGTGGCCAGCGGCTGGCTGGTGGCGATGGCGCCGTTCGGCGCGTACACCGTCGATCGGCCGGCCATGGATGGGGCCGCCTGCTGGGCGCGCGCGGGTGCCGCAATGAGTGACGCGACGACTATGGCCGCCGCCGGCACAACGGTTCGAGGTTCGAGCGCGTGCATGATCTGGGCTCGTTCGGAGTGGCTGCGGGATGCTACGCCGCCGAACCGCAAGGCTCAAGCCTCCGAGGTCGGCCGCTGGAAACCCCGGATCGCGCTTCGGGGTAACAGGAGCTATCGTATCAGGGTACCCCAGCCACCCCAGCGTGAGAGGTCCACCATGCGCCGCGTTTTCGGTTCAGTCCTCGTCGTTGCCGCAATTCTCGCCGTCCCGCGGGTCGGCGCCGCCCAGCAAGAAACAGCCCGCGCGGTTTCGGGCGGCGGGATTGCCGTTCCCGGATGGATGGGGAAGGCCGACGCCGGCGCCATCAGCGATGCGAAACTGGCGAAGGAGGGGGACGCCCTCCACGTCACCACCGGACCGGCGGTGACCTACTGGAATCCGGCCAACACGGCGAGCGGCGACTACACGGTCAAGGCGACGTTCACCGAGCC
>CAYWNR010000642.1:0-2156 GCA_964459705.1 uncultured Gemmatimonadaceae bacterium
TGTACGTGATGGCAAACCGGTGGGCTTCGTCGCGCGCGCGTTGCAACAGACGGAGTGATGGGCTGCGCCGCGACAACCGAATGGGATCGCGCCGGCCCGGCAGGAAGACCTCCTCGTCCCGCTTGGCGAGGCTCGCCAACGACAGCCGGGTCACGCCCACCTCGCGGACCGCCGCTTCCGCTGCGGACAGCTGGCCGCGGCCGCCATCGATGACCATGAGGTCGGGCAGCTCCTTCTCCTCGGTCACGCGTCGCCGGAGGTAGCGCGTCACCATCTCGTGCAGCGCCGCGTAGTCATCGGGCTTGGGGGACTCGCCCGGCTGCGCCGGCTCGGCTCCGCGGATCTTGAACTTACGGTACTCGCTCTTCTTGGGGCGCCCGGCCTCGAACCACACCAGGCTCCCGACGGTGTCGCGACCCTGGTTCGTGGAGATGTCCACGCAGACGAGGCTCCGGGGCACGACTGTCAGTCCGAGATCCCGTCCGAGCGCATACACCGGGTCATCGGCACGTTCTTCGGTTTCCAGGGCCTCGATGCGGAAGCCCTCGAGCGCGTGGCGCGCGTTCTGGTCGGCAAGATCGGCGAGCCGGCGAAAGGTGCCGCGCTGCGGGACCGCCCACCGCGGCTCCGGCAGCAGCTCGACGATCTGGTCATGATCTTCCGGAAGAAATGGCAGGACGATGAGCCTCGCCCGATCGTCAAGGATCCGGTACGAGCGGATGAAAAACGCCGCCAGCACGCGCTCATCCGGCTCCTCCGCGAGGTTGTGCAGGAAGCGCGTCTCCTGCCCCAGCATCTTCCCATCCCGAACACGAAGCATGGCGACCGCCGCGTCGTCACCGTCACGCGCGAAGCCAATCGCGTCCGCGTTACCCCCACCCACCCGTTCCACCGCCGCCGGCTGCTCCAGTTGTTCCAGCCACCGGATGGCGTTCCGGAGGTCGGCGGCCCGCTCGAAGTCGAGATCGTTGGCGGCGGCGTCCATCCGCGCGCGCAGGCGTTGTCGCACCTCGACGGTTCTCCCCTCGAGAAACGCGAGAACGTCGTCGATCATCGCGCGGTAGGAGGCCTGCGTCTGCTTGCCCACGCAGGGCGCGAGACAGCGCCCGATGTGGAAATCGAGGCACGCGCGCTCCGGAGCGTCGTCCGGGAGGGCGTAGTGGCAGGATCGCACGGTGAAGATCCGGCGAATCACCCGCAGCGTGCGCCGCAGCGTGCCGACATCCGTATAGGGACCGAAGTTGCGCGCCCCCGGAACGTGCTGCCGCCGTACTACGAGCACGCGCGGGAACGGCTCGCCGAGGGTGACGGCGATGCTGGGATAGCTCTTGTCGTCGCGCAGCTGAATGTTGAAGCGCGGCGCGTACTCCTTGATCAGGTTGTTTTCCAGCAGCAGCGCCTGGGACTCCGAGGGAACGACGATCGTGTCGAGGTCGGCGATGGTGCGCGCGAGCATGCGCAGCTTGGGGGAGTTCGTGTGATCGGCGGTGAGATAGCTGCGCACGCGGGTCCGGAGGCGCTTGGCCTTTCCGGCGTAGATCACCTGGCCGTCGCGGTCCTTCCAGAGATAGACGCCCGGACCATCCGGCAGCGCGTCGATCTTGCGCGCGAGCGTGTCGGAACCGCGGGCGGGCGTCATGGGCGGCCCCACGGGCGTCGCAGCTGGGTGGTCAGGTGCCGGGCCTCAGGGTGTCCCAGCAGCGTCGTGATCACGAGGTAGATGGCGCCGAACGCCACCAGGCTCCCCGCCCCGGCGGCGGCCAACGCGACCGGTCCCAGGGCACGCGCCGTCGCCAGCCCCGCGGCGGTAGCGACGAGCACGCCCAGGAGCACGGCGGCGTAGCTCCGCAGCACACCCGCACTCGCCGCGCGGATGGGAAGCCGCCGGCCCAGCGCTCGCACGAGGAGCACGACGTTGACGTACGCCCCCGTCGCGGCGCCAAGTGCGATGCCGGCGGGTCCCAGGAACTGCATGGCCGTCGCCGCGGCGGCTGCCGAGACCGCGACGGCGAGCGCCGCGATCTTGACCGGCGTGCGCGTGTCGCCGAACGCATAGAACGCCGACGCGAACAGCTTCACCGAGGCCTGCGCCGGGAGGCCAATGGCGTAGGCCGCGAGCACGCCGGCGGTGACCTCGGTATCCGTGGCGCCAAACC
>CAYWNR010000643.1:0-2154 GCA_964459705.1 uncultured Gemmatimonadaceae bacterium
CGCAGCAAGCAACGGATCATCGGGTGGCGCGATCGCGTCGACCTTCCGACGGACATCCAGTACCACCGGGACCACCTCGGGATCGTCCTCAATGGGTTCGGGGATCGTATCCGGCTCGGGGAAGGAGACGAGGTACGGGACGTCCCGCATCCCCTCGCCCCCGACGGTCCCACGCTGTACGACTACGCGATTACCGACTCGGTCGTAATGCGGCTCCAGGATCGGGAGGTTCGCGCCATCGAGGTAGCCTTTCGCCCGCGGGCGTTCGACGCCCCCCGGATCGTGGGTAGCATGTTCCTCGACGCCGAGGGCGGCGAGCTGATCCGGATGGCATTCAGCTTCACCCGGGCATCCTATCGGGATCGGAGCCTCGAGGACATCGCCGTCGTGCTCGAAAACGCGCTGTGGGACAGCCGGTACTGGCTGCCGCGGCAGCAGGAGATCGAGATCCGCCGCCGAACGACGTGGCTGGACGTCCCGGCGCGGGGCATCATCCGGGGTCGGTGGGAGATCGACGGGTACGCCTTCAACGTCGGACTGCCACTCCGCACGTTCCTTGGCCCGCCGATCGAAGCCGCGCCGACGGCGCGCGACTCGTTCCCGTGGACGGAACCGCTCGACGCCGCCGTGATTGCCGAGCTCGGGCCGAGGCTCGCGCTTCGCATGGATGACGTCCGCGCCGTTGCCCGGAGCGTGGCCGGGGTGCGCTCCCTGTCCGGACTGCACACCCACGGTCCGGCCGTGTCGTCGGTGTCCGAGGTGCTGCACAGCAATCGGGTCGAAGGGCCAACGGTGGGTATGGGCTATCGCATCCGGCCCGGTGCTGGCCCGCTCGCACTCAGCGCACGGGCCGCCTACGGGTTCGCGGGCCAACAGCTCACCGGCGGCGTCGCGATCGGGTACACCACGGCGACGTGGCGGACCAACGTGACCGTTGGTCGGAGTATTCGCGATGTCGGCGAGACACCAACGATCTCGGGAGTGCTGAATTCGTTCCTCTCGCAGGAGCTGGGGCACGATTACGGCGACTACGTGCGGCTGGACGAAATCCGCGTGACGGCGGGCACGGGATCGGTCGAGGTGCGTGGCGCCTACCAGCACACAGACTCGCTCGTGACGTCCGGGTCACCGGTGGCCGGGAGCTACGCGCCCAATCCGCCGCTTGGGTCGGGGACGTGGTGGGTGGGAGGGCTGACGCTACGCGGCCGAACCGGCGGCATCGTGGGCAGCTTCGCGCGCGCGACGCTGGATGCCGAAGGTGGCGTGGGGAACGGCCGGTCCTACCTTCGTCTGCGGGGCACGGCCGAGGTCGAAGGCGGTGCCGGTCCCGGGCGCCTGTCGGCGCGGATCGACGGGGGATGGGGTTCGGCGGACCTGCCCCGGCACCGAGGGTTCGTGCTCGGCGGACGCGGGACACTGCCGGGCGAACCGTATCGCGCCTACGGCGGCCGCGCGGCGGCGCTCGGTCGCGTGCAGTGGTCCGTCGCTCTTCCCGCGCCCGCCATCTCCCTCGGCCGATACGCCTCAACGGGCCGCCAGCTGCTGGTCGGGCCGTTCGTTGCGGCGGGCTGGACGGCCGACCCGCTGCCCGGCCTGCCGTGGATGGCGAGTGACGGGCTCCGACCCGTCGTGGGACTCTCCGCGGCGGTCTTCAACCAGTTGCTCGTCGTGGAATTCGGATGGGGACTGCGCGACGGCGGGGTGGGCGTCACGGTGGACGTGCGTCGCGATTTGTGGTCCATCCTGTAGCCGCTGCCAGCGGAATGCACTAGCTTCTCACCTTGACCGGCACCATCCGATTCTTCGAGCTATGACGACACCAGGCGGCCAGTACGACAAGGGTTACCGCGACGAGTGGATCACTCCAACCGTCGAGGAGCTTCTTGGGGCCGAGCGGGTGGCCGAATTGCGCGCCGGTGCGCCAGCGGAGGCGGACTCGATCTGGGAGATCGCCGTCGCGGCCGGCGCCGCGACCGACGAGCAGATCCTGACGGCGCTGTCCGACCGGTTCCGCTTCAAGCTGGCGGACCTCTCCCAGGCGGAGCGCGCGGCGCGCGAGCTGGTGCCGGAACAAGTCGCCCGGCGCTACCATCTGCTCCCCGTTCGGGCGACCGACTCGTTCCTGGAAATCGCCACCGCGAACCCGTTCGATCT
>CAYWNR010000644.1:0-2148 GCA_964459705.1 uncultured Gemmatimonadaceae bacterium
GTCGATGGGTCGTGGCACCGATAGGGATTGCCGGACAGCAGTTGTACCGTTCCCCCAATTCTGCTCAGGTCCCTGGACCTGGCCTCCGGTCAAGCGGACGTGGGCTCTGATCCTCCTGGTTCCACCAGATATGGCGCGAGGGCGGCAGCCATCCCCGCTCCACGTTGTGAGTCGGTGCTCTAGCATGGCGGCATGGACCTGGTGATCCGGCCGTACACCTCGGATGATTGGGAAGGCATGTGTCGGGTGCATGACGCTGCCCGTCCGATCGAGGTGGCGGAGTTCATGTCGGCGGACGCGGTCCCGGTGATGCGGGACGCCGCCATCGAGGACGGTGAGTTCTACGAGAGCAACGTCTACGTGGCGTGCGACGTCTCGGGGGAGGTCGTCGGGTTCATCGCGGTGCATGGCGAGGAGCTGACGTGGATGTTCGTGGCGCCGCAGGTGCATCGTCGGGGCGTGGGTCGGCGGCTGGTCGAGCACGTGCGCGACGAGTTGGGGCCGCATGGGTACGTGCTGGTTGCGTCGGAGAATCGCGGCGGGTTCGCGTTCTACCAGGCGGTCGGGTTCCGGCCGGTGGCGTATTTTCCCGGTGAGACGAGGGGCTTTCCGTGTACGTGCGTGCGGATGGTGTTTCCGGGGAGCCGGCATGCGGATCGGCCGCCGCGTCCGGCGCCGTCGTCGCTGCGGCCGCACGGCTTTCCGGAGGACGATCCGGGTAGGGGGGTGCGTGGTGAGGACGGTGTCTGGCGGTGGGAGCGGTGATGGTGCCTTATGGACGCTGATTGCGTGATGTACCGCGTTGCTTCGGGTCAGGATACGGCCGTACTGGCCGAGCTGGATATGACCCTCCGTCGCGACGAGGGGCATCGCAATCGCATGGAGCGGGAGCAGGCGGACGGTTCATGAGCGCCTGGCTTGAGGGGGGAGTGGCGTAAGCCTAGCGGTGGAGTCGTTCAATCCGTTGGTCGTGGGCGAGCGGCGTCTTGCCGAGCTCGTTGCCGTTCAGAACGCCGTTGTTGCTGAGCGTTTCCCTGGGGATGCGCCGCGGCCGGTGGGGTACTACCGGGGGTTCTACGCGGAGCAGGCATCGTCGGAGGAGTTCGGGTTCGCGTACTTGTGGGCGCTCATGGACGACGTCGTGGTGGGGCAGGCCGTGAGCATGGTGCGCTTGACGATGGACAACGCGCACGCGGCCCACGTGTCGGTGGTGGTGGCGCCGGGTGCGCGGCGGCGCGGGGTGGGGCGGAGATTGTTCGCTGAGGCCGTGGCGTCGGTGCGTCGGGAGGGGCGGCGGCTGGTGACGGGGACGGTGATCGGGCCGGAGCCGAGCTCGGAGCTGCCTGGGAGCCACTTCGCTCGGGCGCTCGGGGCGTCGGTGGGATCGGTCGAGCGCCACTACCGGCTCTTGCTGGGGGACGCGGACTCGGGCTTGCTCGAGTCCTGGCGGGAGGAAGGCGCGCGGCGATCGCCGGAGATGGAGCTGGTGTGGCGGCCGGAGCCGTACGGCGAGGACGAGCTGTCGGAGGTGGCTCGGTTGATGCAGGTGACGGTGGCGTCGGCGCCGCGGGATGAGCTCGAGGAGGAGGACTGGGTCATCACGCCCGAGAGCGTGCGGGAGTTCGATCGGCGATCGTTCTCGCTGGGTTTCCGGCGGGTGGCGCTGCTGGCGCGCGAGCGCGCGTCGGGCAGGTTGGCGGCGTACACGGAGATGGAGCGAGATCCGAACAACCACCACGTCTTGTTGCAGCGGGATACCGGGGTGGATCCTGCGTGGCGGGGTCGGGGTCTGGCGCGATGGTTGAAGGCGGAGATGCTGCTGTGGGCGTTGCGGGAGCGTCCAGAGCGGATGGAGGTTCGCTCGGCGAATGCCGATTCGAACGCGGCGATCTTGTCCGTGAACGAGCGCCTGGGTTTCTCGCCGTGGGTGACGGAGGCCACGTGGCAGTTGAGCGTGAAGGGCTAGATGCCTTCGGACAGGCGGCAGACGCGCGGCAGCTCCCGGTGTTCGGCCCGGAGCGGAACCGTACGGGATTCTGTGGCGACTCTGCTCTCCAGCGGCCGCGATCGTTCTGCCGAGCAGCGCGGAGGCCTCTCAGTAGAGCAGCGCCAGCGCCGAGGGATCCTCCACCAGTGCCAACAGCCGGT
>CAYWNR010000645.1:0-2137 GCA_964459705.1 uncultured Gemmatimonadaceae bacterium
TCGGACGCCTCGAGAATGCCCTGCACCATCAGGCCGGCCGTGTACGCGTTCCCCGTCGTGATGGGGACCTCGTAGTCGTTGACCGTGGTGCCGCGGTCGGTGACGATCGAGGTGAACGCCCCGAGCCCCACGATCGAAGTCGGGATGTGATCGTCGCCCAGCTCCTTGGCCGTCGTCACGCCGTCCTGGATCTTGTCCTGGACCTCGCGCAGGCGCAGCGCGTCGAGGCGGTCGGGACTCGGCGTTTGCTTGCCCTTCAAATAGACCTCGGCCAGGTGGCGCGGCAGGTACGGGACCGACACGAAGTTGGTCTCGACCACGAACCCGTCGGAGCTGAGGTAGTCGGTGTGGATGACGTCGGGCTCGAGGAACCGCGACAGCTGCGACCACCAGGCCGCCAGCGTGCGGCGCGGGACCCGCCCGTCGAGCGTCGGGAAGTAGTAGCGGAACAGTTGCTCGACGCGTGCCGGATGCACGATGAACCCGACGCGTGCGTCGAAGTCCGCGCGTCGCGCGGAGGGTGGATGCGTCACCGGCACCGCCGGCGGATCCTGCCGATCCGCGACCGACACGGACACGCCCAGCAGGTGACCCACCAGCACCCCGTCATTGTTCCGGGAGATCACGTTGAAGACCTCGTCCAACGCGCCCAACACGCGGTCCATATCCTCCGTCCCGATGTCGGCGGCCGGCTGAATGCGCAGTACCGAGAGCCGTTTCTTGCCCGGGTTCCCCTTCAAGAGCGTCGTCAACGGCGCCAGGAGGCGAATCCCGTGGTGCTGCAGCAGGTAGCTGGCGACGAGCAGGGAGAGGAATCCCTGCCGCACGCCGAAGCGAAACAGGGGACCCTTGTCCTCCAAGTCGGCGAACTCGACGCCGATCATGAGCCCGCGGCCCCGTACGTCGCGAATGACGTCCGGGTACTGCTCCTGCAACCGGCGCAGCCCCGCGAGGAGGTAGTCACCCTTCTCGGCCACCGCCCGCATGAATCGATTGTCGTCCCGCGTGAGGATGTCCACGACCCGACTGGCAACCGCACACCCCAGCTCGTCTTCCGCGAACGTGGAGGTATGGAGAATCCCGAAGTCCTGGTCGTAGACGTCATCCCTGATCAGCGTCGCGCCGATCTTCACGAGCCCACCACCTAGCGCCTTGCTCAGCGTGATGTACTCCGGCTCGATGGCACCGAGCGGACCCGCGGCATACGCGAAGAACGTTCCGGTGCGCCCGCAACCGGTCTGGATCTCGTCGATGACATAGGGAATCCCCAGGCGCCCGTGCTGCTCGGCCAGGGACTGGAGCACCGCGTCTGGTACGAGGCGGATGCCGCCCTCGCCCTGGATCACCTCAAGGCACAGAGCGATGATCCGCGAAGCCGATACCCGCTCCACGACGATGCGCCCGTCCTCCACTCGGGGAACCAGGAACTCCACCTGGTACTCCCGTTGGATCTCCTCCAGGCGATCGACGTCCGCGAACCCGATGAACTCCGGATGAATGGCCGAGAGCCCCTCGAAACCTTCCCGGTAGGTCTTGTTGAAGGTGACCTTGAGCGCCGTCGTGGTCTTCCCGTGGAAGGAGCCCTTGAAGGCGAGCGCCACCGGGCCGTTCTGAAACCGCTCCAGCTCGGCGAGGTTGTGCTCGTCTAGATCGTCGCGGAACTTGCCGAGGTCCCGCTCCAGTCCCGGGATCTCGATGTCCGGATAGTCCCGCTCCGTGTCATGGAAGAACCGCTCGATATCCCGCGCGATCCGGTCAAACAAGCGTCGCAGCACGTCGAACCGCACCTTGTACGCATGCTTCAGCGCCGCCTCGATGGACTCAGCCCCGCTGTTGCTGAAGTGGCACAGGTACTCGGTCTTGGTGGGCAGGACCGCATTTAGCTTCTCTGCCAGGAGACCGGCCTCGCGGCGTTCCGAGCTTTGCGCCAGAAACGGCACGTCCGCATCCAGCTCCGCCTTGAGGAAGTCTTTGAGCTCTTGATTGTTGTGGCCCAGCAGTCCCGCACCGAACCCACCGACGAGGTCCAGGATCCCGACCTCGCTCCCGTCGTCGCGTTGCCGATAGAGATAAGCGCCGCGAGCCCTGGTGAACGCCACGTTGAGCCCCAGGCTCTCCAGGAGGTCCGAGAGCTTCG
>CAYWNR010000646.1:0-2136 GCA_964459705.1 uncultured Gemmatimonadaceae bacterium
ACACGTCGGTCGGACGTGCGGCGCAGCCCGCCACCAAGACACCGGCCCGTGATTGCTCTCTGGTCAGGAACCCATGCTCGTCTTTCCGCAGTCCGCCCTCGATCTGGATACCGCTGGTGTCCGAGGGCACGATGCCGGTGGCGAGCACGACCAGATCGACCGCGCGGTCCACGCGCTCACCGGAGAGCGTGTCCTCCGCCTCGATGCGGAGCTGCCGCGTGTCGGCCACCTCGGTGATCTTCGCGACCTTTCCCTTGATGAGGTGCAGATGCTCATCCTCCTGGCTCGCCTGGTAGAAATCCTCCAGGCGGCCCGGCGCGCGAATATCGATATAGAAGACGTAGATTTCTGCCTCGGGATACTGCGCGCGCACGTAGCGCGTCTGCTTCAGGGAGCCCATACAGCAGACGCCGGAGCAATGCTTCAGGTGGTTGTCGTCCCGGGACCCGGCGCATTGCACGAACGCGATCGACTGGATCGGCTTCCCGTCCGAAGGACGGACGATCTTCCCGCCGGTGGGACCGCTCCGCGCGGCGAAGCGCTCCATCATGATGTTGGTGATCACGTTGGGGACCGTGCCGAACCCCAGACCATCGATCTTCTTCGCATCGTAGGGATCCCAGCCCGTCGCCACGATCACCGCCCGCACGTCGACCTCCACGGTCGTGTCCATCATGGCCAGGTCGATGGCGTCGAACGGGCACGCCGGCACGCATTTGCCGCACTCCGGTCCGGGACACACCGCCGAGTCGATCATGAACCGCATCGGGAAGGCCATCTCGTACGGCAGGTAGATGGCCTTGGTACTCGTCATGCCGAGATTGAAGTCGTCCGGTCGCTCCACGGGACACGCGTCCACGCAGGTCCCACACACCGTGCATTTTTCGTTGACGCGGCGCGCGCGCTGTCGAATGGTGACGTGGTAGTTCCCCGGCTCCCCACGGATCTCCTGCACCTCGGCGAGGGTCAGGCAGCGGATGCGGGGATTCGTCTTGATGCGTCGGAGGTTGATCTCCAACCCGCAATGCGGCGGGCACAGCTTCGGGAAGTACTGGTGTGATCGGGCCACCCGGCCGCCCAGAAACGCGTTCTTCTCGACCAGTACCACGTCGCAGCCCGCTTCGGATGCCTCGACGGCCGCGGTGATGCCGCTGATGCCACCTCCGATCACGAGGATCGGGCCCAGTCCGTTCCCGCTCATGGCGTTTCCTCGTTGGCGGACTCCGCCGCCACTTTCGCGAACAATGCCCGCTTGTCGGCTCGTCCCTTGAGTGCTTCGAGGGCCTCGGCGCGCGCCCGAACGGTGTCTTCGCCGAAGAGGCTGAAGCGCAGCCAGAGGAACGCGAAGCGGAGCAGCGCCTCGTCGTCGTAGCGCATCTCGTCGACGAAGTCCTCGTCCACCTCGAAGCGCTGCAACAGCGTGGAGCCGAACACGAACTCGCGGAACCGGTCGAGGTCGTAGCAGGCGGTGAAGAACATGTGGGTCTTCTCGGGAGAGAGAACGCCTCCCTCCTCGAAGAACTTGTGCAGCGTCAGCTCCTTGAACGCCTCGCCCCACTCGTCGTAGGCGTCGATGCCCTGATTGTCGAGCCACTCGCGGACCGTCCACTGACGCGCTTCCTCGAAGCCCTTGCACTCCTCTTCCTTGAGCAAGAAGTAGAACCGCTCGCCGCGCCACCCGTCCGGCGTGTCCTTCTGCGCCGCGAGACCCAACGGGTACATCCGGCAGGGCCAGGGCCGGTCTGAGTAGACGCTGCAGCCGTCGTCGCCGAGCAGCGAGCAGGTCTTCTCCGTGTTGTCTTGCATCCGGAGGAGCACGACCGGCGTCCGCATATCCTTCTGCACGGGCGTCAGCGCGTAGCGATCCAGGAACTCGCTGGAGGAAATGCCGAGCCGTTTCTTGAGGCGCAGGACGTCGTAGGGGGACAGGAAGATGTTCACGTCGCGGCAGCAGCAGTTGAAACACGACAGGCCGGGATGGCAGGCGAATTGGAACCCGTCGTCCGGGCCCAGCCGCGGGTATTCGGCGAGAACGCGTTGTTGCAGTTGATCGCGGGCATCCGTCCCGGCGGCGGGGCGTTTGGCGTCGCTCATGGTTCGTCTCCTTCTGCGTCGTCCACGATCATCTCGCGGGTC
>CAYWNR010000647.1:0-2126 GCA_964459705.1 uncultured Gemmatimonadaceae bacterium
CGATGACCTCGCCGCGGCGCTCGAAGCAGAAGTCCACGTCGATGTCGGGCATCGAGACGCGCTCGGGATTCAGGAAGCGCTCGAACAGCAGGTCGAACCGGAGCGGGTCGACGTTGGTGATGCCCAGCGCGTAGGCGACCAGCGAACCGGCCGCCGATCCGCGGCCCGGCCCGACGGGGATCCCACGCTCGCGCGCGGCGGCGATGAAGTCCTGGACGATGAGGAAGTAGCCCGCGTACCCGCAGGTGGTGATGACGTCGAGCTCGTATCGCAGCCGCTGCGCGACGGGAT
This sequence comes from uncultured Gemmatimonadaceae bacterium, assembly GCA_964459705.1. Lineage (GTDB taxonomy): Bacteria > Gemmatimonadota > Gemmatimonadetes > Gemmatimonadales > GWC2-71-9 > JAOTWJ01. Next base: position 292 of record CAYWNR010000647.1, read on the forward strand.
CCGGCAGCGGCGTGCCGTAGCGTGCTTCGGCGCCCCGCGTCGCGAGATCCACGAGCATCGCGTCGTCGCTCGCGTAGCCCTCGGGAAGCGGGAACTTCGGGAGGAAGTACCGCTTCTCGAAATCGAACTCGCACAGGTCGGCGACCCGCTGGGTGTTGGCGAGGACGTCCGGGCGGTCGGGGAAGAGCGTCCGCATCTCCTCCTCCGACTTGATGTAGCTCTCCTGGCCGGTGAAGCGGAACCGGTTGGGGTCGTCCAGGTCTTTCCCGGTGCCGATGGCGAGGAGGCAGTCGTGCGCCTCGTGGTCCTCGCGCCGCAGATAGTGGGCATCGTTCGTCGCCACCACGGGAAGCCCCAGGTCGTCGGCGAGCTTGAACATGCCCTCGCGCACGACCCGCTCCTCCGGGATCCCGTGATCTTGCACCTCGAGCCAGAAGCCGTCCGGCCCGAACACGCCGGCAAACCACGCTGCGGCGTCGCGCGCGCGGTCGTAGCGCTGCTGGCGGAGGTGAAGCGCGACCTCGCCGGAAAGACACGCCGCCAGCCCGATCAGCCCCTCGTGATACTCCGCGAGCACATCCCGGTCGATTCGCGGGCGGCGGTAGTATCCCTCCAGATACCCAATGGACGACAGCTTGACCAGATTGTGGTAGCCCGTGCGGTTGCGCGCCAACAGCACGAGGTGGGAGTAGTTTGCGGGGGCGTCGCTTGGTTTCTCACGCGCCTGGCGAGGGCCGAAGGCGAGGTACGCCTCACATCCGATGATCGGCCGGATGCCCTGGGCTCTGGCCTCCTCGTAGAACGACCAGGCGGCGTGGAGATTGCCGTGGTCGGTGATCGCGAGGCTGTCCATTCCCAGGTCCTTGACGCGAGCGACCAGATCCGGGATGCGGTTGGCGCCGTCGAGGAGGGAGTATTCGGAATGGGTGTGGAGGTGAGCGAACGCCATGAACTGCGTAAACTACACGAGCAATCGTCGCATTGTCAAAACAGGTTCAATGATCTTATGTCATTGTTGGGCAATAGGTTAGCGACAGATTGGCGATTAGCGATTGGCGATTGGCAATCGCTGATCGCCAATCGCCAATCGCCAATCGCTGATCGCCAATCTGTCCCGTCCCTTCGTTGAGGATCTCCCATGACCCCGCACGTTCGCCGTCGTCTTGCTCCCGCATCGTTGATCGTTACGGGGGTGCTCACCGGGCTCTTGGCGTGCGGCGGTAGCGGCCCCACCGCGCCGCAAACCGCGAGCCTCGATGCCGCCGCGGGGAGCGACGGGCAAACGGCGCCGGCGGGTGCGCGGCTCGGGCTCGCCGTCGTGGCGCATACGAGCGCGGGGGAGACGGTGGCGCGGGCGCCCGTGCGGTGGACGGTGACGGGCGGCTCCGGAGCCACGCTCTCGGATTCGGTGACGAACGCGGACGGCAACGGGCGGGCGGAAGTGACGTTCACCTTGGGACCGGCCGCGGGGACCTACACCGTGGCCGCGGAGGCGATTGACGTTCCTGGGGTCGGGACGACACTCACGGCGACCGCCACGGCCGCACCGGTCCTCTCGTCGGTCACGCCCGCTGCGTTCACGGGTGGCGATACGTTGGTCCTGGACGGATCCGCCCTGTCAGCCACCGCCGAGGTCGATGTGGCCGGCGCGGTGGCCACCGTGGTGGGTGGCTCAACGACGTCCCTGACGGTGATCGCGCCCTACTGCCTGGCGCCGGGCACGGTCAGCATTCGCGCGCGCGTCTCCGGTGCCACGAGTAACGCCGTGCAGGGGACGTACAGCTCCTTGCTCGGGCCGATCACGCTTGGCGTCGGGGAATACGGGTCGTTCAATC
>CAYWNR010000648.1:0-2116 GCA_964459705.1 uncultured Gemmatimonadaceae bacterium
GCGGCCACGCGCTCGCGCCACGGCGGGAGGGCGTCCGGGTTGAGCGGACTCCGGCGCTGGCGGGGAATGCCGTGGGGGATGAAGGGCGCGGACATGCATCCGTAACATCGCTGGGCGGGCAGTACCCCACCAACAGGAGACGGCGCTGGCGGGGCCCTCACCCTGACCCTCTCCCGCTGTTGCCGGAGAGGGAACCTACCCCCTCCCCTCTCCCGCATCAGCGGGAGAGGGGAGGGTGAGGGATTGCGGAGAGTGACTCCGCCACCCAAGTTGGCCGGCCATGACCGCACCCGAACCATCCGGCTACGCGCGCCGTCTCGGCGTGTTCGACGCGACGATGCTGGTTGTGGGCGGCATCGTCGGGGCCGGCATCTTCCTCAATCCTTCAGTCGTCGCGCAGCGGGAGCCGACGGCGTTCCTCACGATCGGTATCTGGGTGCTGGGCGGTGCGGTCGCCCTCGCGGGTGCGTTCGTGTTCGCGGAGTTGGGGGCGCGCCAACCGGAAGCCGGCGGCGGCTACGTCTACCTGCGAGACGGGCTGAGCCCGGTATGCGGATTCCTCTACGGGTGGACCGAACTGTTGGTGATCAACTCGGGAGGGATCGCCGCCGTGGCGGTGACGTTTGCGAGTTACGCGGCGGACCTCACGGGCGCCTCCCGCACGATCATCCCCTGGCTCGCGGTCGGCGCCATCGTGCTCCTCTCCGGCGTGAACCTGCTCGGCATCAAGACGGGCGCCGTCGCGCAGAACATCCTCACGGTATTGAAGCTCCTCGCGCTTGCCGCGCTGATCGTGGTGGGACTGGGCGGTCCAGGCGGACCGACCGCCTTGTCCGCCTCGTCCGCCCTGACCGCCCGGACCGCCCTGACCGCCATCGGCACCGGCCTCATCCCCGTGCTCTTCGCCTACGGCGGTTGGCAGAGCACGAACTTCGTGGCGGCGGAGCTCAAGGAACCGCGCCGTAACCTACCGCGCGCGTTGGTGATGGGTGTCGTGATCGTCGTGCTCGTCTACGTGCTGGCGAACGTGGTCTACGTGAAGGTGCTGGGTCTGCGCGGGCTTGCCGCGAGCACCGCGCCGGCATCCGACGTGATGCGCGGGTTGATCGGGCCGTGGGGCGCGACGTTCATCGCGCTTGGCATCGCGGTCTCGACGTTCGGGTTCTTGAACCTCGCGATCCTGTCGGCGCCGAGGGTTTATCAGGCGATGGCGGCGGACGGCGTGTTCTTCGGAAGGGCGGCCAAGCTCAACCAGCGCTACCGCGTACCCGCGGTGGCCATTCTGATCCAGGGTGCGTGGGCCGCGCTGCTCATCGCGACGAAGACATACGGACAGTTACTGGACTACGTGGTGTTCGGCGACTGGATCTTCTTTGGGTTGGTGGGAGTGGTGTTGTTCGTCTATCGAAAGGCGGACACGGCGGACAAGGCGGTCGAGGCGGTCAGGGCGGACGGGACGGGACCGCCGGGATTCCGGTGCCCGGGGTACCCGCTGGTTCCCGGCTTCTTCGTGCTCGCGGCGGCCTTTGCTGTCGTGTCGACCGTGTTATCGAATCCGATGAACGCGGCGTTGGGTGGTGGGATCATCCTGCTCGGGATTCCGGCGTATCTCGGGTGGAGGCGAGCGGCCGAGCGCGCTTGACCGGGTGGGTGCACCCGGTGAGGCTTGAGGCATGATCAAACCCAACGAAACGACCGCGTCCCCGCTCACCGACGCGATCCGGCGTGAGCTGGCCGAGCGCTGGAATACGCATCCCGGAATCGCGCGGATAGGCGCGCGGCTCGATATCGTCTCCGCACACGAGCTGCGGGCAAGCGTGGATCCGATAATGCCGCATCATCGGGGTGGCATGGGCACGTCTGCCGTAAACGGCCCCACGATCGCGGCGATCTTTGATCTCGTCACGGGGCTCACCGGGTACCTTCAGACGCCCGGGAAGCGGGCGGCCGTGGCGCAGCTCAACATCCAGTTCCAGCGTCCCGTGGATGGGACCCGGTTCCACGTGGTGGGCCGGCCGGCGCGCACGGGGCGGTCGCTCGTGTTCGTCTCGTGCGAGTTGCACGACGAGCAAGACGTGGTGTGCGCGCGGTGTGACGGTCTGGTCTACGTGTCGCA
>CAYWNR010000649.1:0-1440 GCA_964459705.1 uncultured Gemmatimonadaceae bacterium
TCCCCTTCGAGGCGGACTCGCTGATGGGCATCATGTGGAAGCACTTCAACGAGCCACCCCCGCCGCTGCGCGAGGCCCGTCCCGACTGCCCGCCCGCGATCGCCGAAGTGGTCGAGCGGATGTTGGAGAAAGACCCCAAGGCCCGCTGGCCCTCCATGGAAGACGCGGTCGCGGCGCTTGGCCAACCAACGATGGCGCCGGACGATCCCCTCCGCGCGCAGATGCGGGGTCTGGCCAAAGGGGGTTTGGGTGAGACGTTGCGCGAGCACGTCCACACGCCCGCGAGCCCGGTCCCCAGTGGCCAGTTGGTGTCGCCGGACGCGCCGACGATTCCCTCCGGGCCGCTCGACGTGCCGACGGGCATGCGCTCACCGCCACCGCCGGCACCAACACCGCCGCCGGCCTCCCGCACCGGGGCGCCGCCGTCCCGGACGGGCGCACCGGTCTCCCATACGGGAGCCGGCATCGGAGACGATGCGGCGACGATCAGCGTCCAAGAGGCGTATGCCGAGACGCAGGTCGAGCCCACGCGGCCGATCGCTCCCGAGCCCCACGTCGCCGCGCAGCCCGCCCCTGCCGCTCGGCCCCGTCGCGGCCTCTTGGTCGGGGTGCTCGCAGCGCTGACCCTTGTCTCGGCTGGCGCCGTCTGGCTGGTGCTCTCGCTCTCCCGCTCGGGTGGCGCCGGTCCGGCGTCCGGATCGGGCACGCCCGCGGTGCTCCCACCAGCTCCGGTGTACTCAGTGCTATTGCAGCCGCCCTCCCAGAGCATTGCCGCGGGACAACAGGGAGAGCTCATCGCCACCCTGCTCGACAGCGTGAGCAACCTGCTCGGGAACCGTGATATCACCTGGCAGTCCACCGACACCAGCGTGGTGCGGCTTGCCGGTAGCCAAGGCGTACGAGCGCGATTCGACGGTATGAAGGCTGGCACGGCGAAGATCGTCGCGATGAGCGAGGACAAGCGCGCCGAAGCCACGGTGACGGTGACCGCCGGCCGCGCCACCGTCGCGTCGGTGGCGCTGTCGCCGCGAACCGTCGATCTCGCACCGGGCGACTCGGTGCGGTTGGTGGCCGAGCCCAAGGACGGAAGCGGCGCCACGCTCGGCGGACGCCCGATCGGCTTCCAGGGCGGCGACGCCAAGGTCGCGCGGATCACGCCGGCGGGTTTCCTGGTTGCCGTGGGTGATGGACAGACCTCCGTCACCGCGACGGCCGAGGGCAAGACCTCGGCTCCGGTCACCGTCGTCGTGAAGACGCCACCCATTGCGCGGGTGGCATTCGTGAACCCGCCGAGCTCGCTCGAGCAGGGGACCCGGCGACAACTGGCGCTCCGGGTACTCGACGCCCGCGACCGGCGGGTAGGGTCATACGTGGCGACCTGGGAGTCGAGCAATAAGGGATTTGCCGACGTCTCCGATGACGGACAGGTCACCGCGCGGA
>CAYWNR010000649.1:1450-2115 GCA_964459705.1 uncultured Gemmatimonadaceae bacterium
GACGCGCCCCGCACCGAGGTCCCCCGATGAGCACCACCATCACCGCCACCGTCGCTGGAGTCTCCGCGAAGCAGACGATCCAGGTGACCCCGCCTCCGCGTGTGGCGCCGCCTCCACCCCCCGCCGTCGCCAAGATCGAGGTCACTCCGCCGGGGGCCACGCTGGAGATCGACAAGAACGTCACGCTCTCCGCCATGGCCTACGACGAGGGCGGACGGCCGATGGCCGAGCGACCCATCCAGTGGACGTCGTCGAGCAACGCGGTGGCCACGGTCGCGAACAATGGAACCGTCACCGCCCGGTCTGCGGGAACGGCGACGATCACGGCCTCGAGTGGCGAGAAGCGCGTCTCGGTGGAGATCACCGTGAAGCCGGCGGCGGCGGTGACCCCAACGCCCACACCCACACAGCCGGTGGTCACGCCACCGCCCGAATCTCCCGCGGCGCCCGCCATGACGATGGGAGCGGTCTCCGCCGGGGCCGAGCATTCGTGCGGCGTGCTGAGCGACGGCTCCGCGGTCTGCTGGGGCAGCAACGCGGGCGGGCAGCTCGGTGAGCCGCCGTCGGTGAAGAGCGTGCTCGCGCCCACGGCGGTTCCGTCCACCAGTGGGCTCAAGAGTGTCGTCTCGGGCGCCCACCATTCGTGCGGGCTCGCGAACGACGGG
>CAYWNR010000650.1:0-2114 GCA_964459705.1 uncultured Gemmatimonadaceae bacterium
GTGCGCTGACTCGCGGTCCCCATGACGTAGTCCCAGACCGGAGTGGTCACGCCGAAGTCCTGGGTCGAGTCCTGGTAGTGATGCCGGTAGTGGTGCTTCTTGAGATAGAGCAGCGCCGCGTTGTGCAGCGAGAAATGATGGACCGCGTAGTGGATGGTGTCGTAGGTGACGTACCCACCCACGAATCCCGCGTACGCCGCGGCGCCGGGACCCACGCCCAAGGCTGCCCGGAACGCAAGGTAGAACATGACGGCAAGGGGGATGCTGATCGAGGGCGGCAGCACCAGCCGTTTCGTGTCGTTCGGGAAATCGTGGTGGACGCCATGCGCCAGAAAATAGTGCTTCTGCCGCAGGGTTCGCATGTGGCGGAGGGCGGGCTCACCGAGCGGAACGGCCGCCACGATGTCTCGCACCTCTCCCTCGATGACCGGTCCCGCGTGGAACGCGAAGCGGTGCCCGAGGTACTCGACGACCGTCCAGAGCAGGATTCCGATCAGCACGTACAACACGACGTCGCCGGGAGCAAGATGCTGGCGCCCCACGAACACCATGATGGCCACGAGCGGGACGTACAGGACGATCGGAACTGTCCAGTGCACGTGGGTGAAGAACTCCATGAGATCGTTCCGGAAGATCCGGACCGAGACATCCTTGTTCGATACGTAGTGCTTCGGCACGGGGCACCTCGCTAGGGATCCGGCAACTTCGGCCAAGATGCGTTGGTGCCGCCGCGTTGTGGAAGCGCTCGGCGCGACCTTCACGCGGAATTCACCGAACGTTCACGCGCGCCAGTCGTCGCTGGGCGATGCGCCCGTTGGTCGATCGACGGAGTGACGATTGGAGAATCGGTGCCGGCGGGCTCCCGCGCGCCGCCTCGGTTTCACGCGGCCGTCAGGCTACTTTCAGGACGATCAGCCAGCATCGTGCCGTTCCGTGCGGGGACGCGCGTTGAGCCTCATTGGGGAGAAGCAACCATGTCAAAATCGTGGATCGTCCTTCCGGTCATCGCGGCGGCGCTCGGCGTTGCCCCGCGGGTGGCCGCGCAGGAAATCGTCAAGGAGTACCCCGGTCTCGAGACGGGTACGATGTGGACGTTCGACGTGCCGCCGCTGGAGTACTGGGCCGCCCGCTACGGGTTCCGGCCCACCGCCGCGTGGCTGGAGCACGTGCGCTTGTCGGCGGCCCGCCAGCCCGGGTGCACCGCCTCGTTCGTCTCGGCCAACGGGCTGGTCATGACCAACCATCACTGCGCCCGCAGCTGCATCACGGCGGTGACGCACGAAGGCGAAGACCTGCTTGCGAACGGGTTCTACGCGAAGACGCATGCCGAGGAGCGCGCCTGCTCTAACCGCTACCTGGACCAGCTCCTGTCGATCCGGGACGTGACGGACAGCGTCACGGGCGCGGTCCCCGCTGGAGCCTCACCGACGGCGGCGGCGGATGCGCGGGCCCGGATGATCGTCGACATCCAGAACCGATGCGCCGCCACGGGTGCCAATCTGAACTGCCAGGTCGTCACGATGTACCGCGGCGGCCAATACAAGCTCTACACGTTCCGCCGGTACACGGACGTGCGGCTCGTGTTCGCGCCCGATGGCCAGGCGGCGTTCTTCGGCGGCGATCCGGACAACTTCACGTATCCGCGGTACGACATGGACATCAGCTTCTACCGTGTGTACGAGGGGGGGCAACCCCTCCAGACGCAGCAATATTTCAAGTGGAGTGCCGCGGGCTCGTCCGAAGGCGATCTCGTCTTCGTGGTGGGGAATCCCGGCTCGACGGGACGGCTCAACACGGTCGCGCAGCTGGAGTACCTCCGCGATGTGCAGTACCCGGCCCAGTTGGATGGGTATGCCAGATGGATCGCCGTGCTCCACGAGCTTGCGAACTCGGATCCCGAGCGTGCCAGCGCGCTCCGCAATACGATCTTCGGCCTCGAGAACTCCAAGAAGGCGGTTACGGGATACCAATCGGGCCTGCTCGACCCGAACCTGATGACCCGGAAGCAGCACTGGGAGCAGAGCTTCCGCACCAAAGTGCAGGCCGACCCCGCGCTCAAGGCGAAGTACGGCAACGCGTGGGACGCGATCGCCACGATCAACAAGAAGCTGGCG
>CAYWNR010000651.1:0-2112 GCA_964459705.1 uncultured Gemmatimonadaceae bacterium
CTGACCGCTATCGGTTAGAGCGCGAGCTCGGCCGTGGTGGGATGGCCACGGTCTATCTGGCCGAGGACCTCAAGCACCACCGCCCGAGCCCGATCGCTCCCAAGGTGCGCTCTCGGCTCCTCATGCTACTCGCGTGCGCCGTACTCGCCTGCCAAGGCGACCCGCTTGCTCCCGCCCCGCCTCCACCGCCTCCGCCGGCTCCAGCCCAGTGGAAGGTCGGGAGTCTGTCCGTCGCCGTGACCTTCGGGAGCGCGTCCCGTGCCGGCTTGGAGGTTCGCACGATGCACGTGCAACTGCGGCGGCCTGCGGCGGATGTCGCGAAGGACACAGACGTTGCGGTCCCCGCGAATGCAGACTCGATGGTGGTCCTGGTCCTCGTTCCGGTCCGGTCCGTGGACACATCAGACGTGGCACGAGAAGAGTTCGAGCTTCGCTTGGCCCTCACTGGACGTCCGACCGACACGCTCTTCCGGGCCGGACCGGAGACCGTCACGGTAGTGGCCGGAGACGTCGCGATGCACGTCGCGCTGTCGCCGGTGTATGTGGGAATCGGCTACGATGCGCACGACGTGATCGTCACGCCCTCAGACACAGTGCTGAGCGTTGGCGATACCATCACTCTCGTGGCCACTGCGCTCAATGCCGGCAGCCAGCCGATTCCGGGCACCCCGGTGATTTGGACCTCACTCGATCTCGCGATTGTGACCGCGGTCGACAGGACGGGACACGTCACAAGTGCTAGTCAAATGGGGGACGGGCGGGTGGAGGCCCGCTTGCTGACGGGCCAAGCAGATACTTCAGTGATTGCGGTCAAGGGATAGGGGAGGCAAGAGGGAGGACGCCTCGCCCCAGCGGGCCGAAAGTGACGGCGGTCCGGTGGGTGGGCTGATTCGACCTCCCGGCCACATGCGGCGCGACGCGCGATGCCCAGAACGGGCGAGTGGATTCTGCGAACAGGCACTTACCAAGGAGGCACACCATGCGGCTCGGACACCGGACGGTGGCGTTGCTCTGCACTCTGATCCTACTGGCCGCGCGCGCCGAGGCGCAGCATGAGGTGATCGACAAGGGCACACTGCTCATCGGCGGCAGCGCGGGGATCTCCGGCTTTCATCGGGACGGCGACCCCGTCAGCCGCTTCTCCATCAGCGTGGCACCCAGGTTGGGCGCATTCGTCCTGCGCGGCCTTGCCGTATGGAGCTCCATATCGTTCGGTCATACGAGCCAGGCACCGTCGACCGCGAACAGTGTGGGAATTGTGTCCGGGGGTAGCGTATTACTTCGCGAAGATCGTCGGTCGCGCGTACCCATTCGTCGGGCTCGAATCGTCGTTCTCCTGGACCTTCTCGCACGCGACCTTCTTGGCGGTGCCAGACGTACGGAGCACCGTGCGATCCATTGGGGTGCGCCCCAGCGCCGGTCTCGTGTTCATGCTGGTATCGCACGTCGGCATCGAGGGTGAGCTCAACTTGTTGCGATCGTGGACCAACCTCGACCAGGACACGTTCCTGGGAAGCGCGCAGCCGAACACGACCGCGTACGGTTTCACCGCCGGCGTGACAGCGTTCGTCTTCTGACGGGGAATCGAATGGTCGGGCGGGTGGGATGGTCGAGTTGGGCTGATGGAACAGCCGTGATCGACAGAGATGGTCCCCCGGATCGGCGACACAGTGTCCATCATCGCTCACTGGCGGCCACGCTCGGCGGCCCGTAACGTAGGCATGTCCCAACGAGGGCTCTCCATGCCCGACCCGCCGAATCGCCTCGCCGAGGCGCTAAAAGACCGCTACGCGCTCCAGCGCGAGCTGGGTCGCGGCGGCATGGCCACGGTCTACCTGGCCACCGACCTCAAGCACGAGCGGGCGGTCGCGCTCAAGGTCCTGAAGCCCGAGCTCGCGGCGGTGCTGGGCGCGGACCGATTCCTGCGCGAGGTCAAGACGACCGCCCAGTTGACGCACCCCCACATCCTGCCACTCCACGACTCGGGCGATGCTGACGGCTTCCTGTTTTACGTCATGCCGTACGTCGAGGGCGAATCGCTCCGCGACCGGCTGAATCGCGAGAAGCAGCTCCCGGTGGACGATGCCCTGCAAATCAGTCGCGAGGTGGCGG
>CAYWNR010000652.1:0-2111 GCA_964459705.1 uncultured Gemmatimonadaceae bacterium
CGAGCTGACCGTCCGGAAGCTGCCCGGCTACCAGCTACGGGTGCTGGACGAGGCGACGGGACTGTTTCTGCTCGACCTCTGACAATGACCACCGAAGGACCACGGAAACCGCCACGGAAATCGCCACGGAAAGGCCGGCGGGGCCGTGCGCATAATGTTCGGGCCGCGTGGTGCCGACATACCCGGGGAGGAGACCTGGATGGCCGAGGAACTCAAGGAACCCGCCGGCGACCGGGAGATGGAAGCGGAGTACACTCTCGAGTACGACGCGATGTGCCCGTTCTGCGGGGAGAGCCTCAAGTCGCTCCAGGTCGTGCGCCTGCTCCGCTCCCGCGTGAACTTCACCTCGACCCTGCCGCGGCGCGGCCGCGTGATCGTCTGCCCGGAGTGCAAGAAGATCATCTCGGCCGAGCTGGCCGGGTTCGCGTAGGCGCGCGGCGCCGGCGCCCCGGCGCGATCATTCCGCTCGAGCCCACCGCCGCAGCCGGAAGCGTCCGGCCCCCGCGAGCCCCAGCACGAGCAGGCCGACGAAGACCAGAGGCAGGGTCGGCACACCGGCGGCGACGGCAATCGTGTACGCGATGACGCCGGGACACCCACTCCCGTCGTTCGCCTGGATGGTGACCAGGGTGGAGCCCAGCGTGGTCGGCGTCCCCGAGAGCAGGCCGCCCGACGAGAGCGAGAGACCGTCCGGCAGCGCGCCGCTCAACACCGTGAAGACGTACGGGCCGGTCCCGCCGCTCGCGGTGAGCTGCCGGCTGTAGGCCACCGCCACCGTCCCAGCGGGCAGCGTCGCCGGGCCGACCGTGATCACCGGGCACGTCGCCGCGGCAATGACGATCGTGTACGCGATGACGCCGGGACATCCGCTCCCATCGGCCGCCTGGATGGTGACCGGGGTGGAGCCCAGCGTGGTCGGCGTCCCCGCGATCAGGCCGCCCGACGAGAGCGTGAGGCCCGCCGGCAGGGCGCCACTCAACACCGTGTAGACGTACGGGCCGGTCCCGCCGCTCGCCGTGAGCTGCTGGCTGTAGGGCACCGCCACCCGTCCGGGGGGCACCGTCGCCGGGCCGACCGTGATCGTGGGACACGTGGCTGTCAGGGTCGCGGTGGCCGGCGCGGCGTTGTTTCCGGTGTTGGTCTTCAAGTCGCCGGCCGAAATCGTGTTGGTATAGGTGCCCGCGGCCGCCGCGGTCACGTCGACCGTGATGGTGCAGGACCCTGAAGGAATCGTGCTCCCGTTCGCCAGGGTCACGGTGGTTCCGCCGGCCACCGCGCTGGCAGGGCCGCCGCCGCACGTGGTGGCTACGTTGGGCACGGCCGCGACCCGCACGATACCGGGCAAGGTGTCGGTGAACAAGGTGTTCAGGTTGATGTCAGACGCGTTGGGGTTGTTCAACGTAATGGTGAGCGTCGAGACGCCGCCCGGAGCGATGCTCGCCGGACTGAACGCCTTCGCGACCGTGGGGCGCACCGGCGGGCTGCACCCCGCGAAGGTCAATGACGCCGGGCCAGTCACCGTCGCATCGGTCGTCGCCAGGGCTCGGCCAGTCCAGCTTCCTCTGGTCATGGTGACGGCGGCACCCGAGAGGATGGTTCCATTGAAGGTCGCATCCGTCATCGTCGAGCCCGCGGAGGTCTTCCAATACGAGTTGCACGCCTGCGCCGTGCCGCTCATGACCACCGACGCGCCGGTGAGCGTGAGGGCGCCCGCCCCGCCGGTCCCCACCCTGAAGATCCACACGTCGGTCGCGGTTCCGGCGAGCGTGAGAGTGACGCCGGCGCCTATCGTGGTCCCTGCGACGGAGCAGTAGACACCCGGCGCGAGCGTGGTGGTGGTGGTCGGAATGACGCCGTCGCATATCGGGTTCAGGGTGTCGATCGCGGTGAACGCGGCGTTGAAGTCGGTGACCACCGAACCGGCGACCGGCGTGTCGGTCGACCCCGTAATCGTGCATCCGGTGTTCGTGATCGAGGTGAAGGTGGAGCCCACGCTTCCGTTGATGGTGCTCGCAGTGCAGGTGACCGTCGCCGCGGTCGGGGTGCCGTTCGTACCCAAGACCGTGTAAGGCGCCGCCGCACCCAGTGATGGCGCGGTCGCTTGCGCCGAG
>CAYWNR010000653.1:0-2110 GCA_964459705.1 uncultured Gemmatimonadaceae bacterium
TTGAGCACCACCACGAGCGCCGCGGTGCTCCCCTCGTGCGGCGTGAACACGACGAACTCCCCGGTGCGCGGATCCCGATCGTAGTTGGTGACGGCGTGGAATGAAGACGGGTTGAAATCGCCGGTGAACATCCTGCGCTGCCGACCCACGGAGAACGTCGGGCTCGTCTGCACCGCAGCCGCGAACAGCGTGTCGCCCCGTCGATAGTAGATCGTCCGTCCGTCACGCGACCACAGCGGCTCGGCGCCGCCCCCGGATGACACCTGCAAACGGCCCTTGGGTTCGGGGAAGGCCTGCACGTAGATCTCGTCGTGACCGGATTCGTTGGAGGTGTAGGCCGCCCAGCGCGCGTCCGGTGAGAACGAGGGCGCGCGTTCCCAGAACTTGCCCACGGCCCAGGGGCGGGGCTCGCCGACTGGGGCGAGTGGCAACGCGTATAGCCCCCCTTCGTGTCCGGGCTTGCTGACGACGTTCTCACGAAAGAGCGCGACCCCGCCCGTGACGGGGATCGTGAGTGCCATCTGGTCCTCCGGCCGCTCCAGCACCCGCTCCGGATCTCCACTCCCATCAGCGGCGCGACGCCAGATGTCCCGGTCCCGTGACCCCGCGTCGGTCGAGTAGTACACGGTGTCACCGCTCGGATTCCAGGCCGGATACATGGCGTTCCCCTCGAACGTGAGGCGGGACACCGTCTTCAGCGTGCGGGCGAAGATCCAGATCTCGTAGGGCCCTTCCCGCGCCGCGGCGAATGCCACGCGCCGTCCATCGGGTGACAACGCCGGCGCCTGTGCATCGATCAGATCTGGCACCAGCACGCGGGCGCTCCCCGCACTGTCCAGCAGCGTCAGGTCGTAGCCGGTCGTCTGACCGCTCAGGTACAGCAGCGTCCCGTTGCCGGCGATCGCGAAATCACCGTTAAAGGAGGCGCGGACGAGGATCCCTTCCATGAGGGAGACCGGCTTCCCGGTCATCTCCATACGATCCAGATCGAAGGGCGCCGCGAGCAGCGCGCCGGTCGGCGATGTGTACACCAGGTAGCCGGTGGCGACGTAGTGCGGGCTCATCCCCTCCGTGAGATAGCGGACGCTGTCCGTTCGCCGGTCGAACACGGCGATCTCACACAGGTCTGCTGCTCCGCGGCAGGCCTCGAACAGCACCCCCTGTTGTCCGGGGAGCCATTCCGGCCAGCGATCGCTGGTGACCCCGCGCGCGGTGTCCAGGGGCGTCAGCGTGTCCACCCGGCCGCCGCCGTCAGGAACCACCAAGAGCGGGGAGGCGACATAGGGCGCGAACACGATGGTGCCGTCCTCGCCCCACGATGCCCCGCGGGACAGGTCCGGGCTCACCGACGTGATCGTCAACGGCGGATCGCCGGTCAGCGCGACCTTCTTGAGGGAGTTCCCGTCCGCATACCCCACCCACTTGCCGTCCGGCGAGAAGAAGGGCGCGAACCCTTTCGCCGGCAAGGCTCTGCTGCTGAGCTGATTGAAGTCCCGGACATACAGGCCGCTGTCGCTTGCGACGTACACGAAGCGGGAGCCATCGGGGCCGATCGCCAGGGATGCCCCATTGCCGGTGGTGGCTGGACCGCTGCTCCCGGTGACGCGGATGTCGAATCGCGCGACCGGCGGTTGAGGCGCCCCGCGGAACCAGCCCCGCGCGGCGAGCGCGAGCGCGGCGACGGTGGTGATGGCAAGCGCGATAAGCAGGGCGGGCCGGCGGACGGGCGGTCCGGCGGGCCGTGCAGCTCTGGCGGGCCCGACGGTCCCGACGAATTGGGGATTGGCTAGCGCCTCGGCGAACGCCTTCGCGGATGCGAACCGGTCGGCCGGCACCTTCTCCAGCGCCTGCGCCACCGCGGCGGCCACGTTGGGCGGCACGCTCTTGCGGAGCTTCGTGACCGGCTGCGCCTGCTCCGTCACGATCTTCATGATGATCGCCTGCGCCGACGACGCCGTGTGCGGCGGATCGCCGGTCAGCATCTCATACAACACGCTGCCCAGTGAGTAGACGTCGCTCCGCGCGGTGACGTCCTTGTCCGCCGTCGCCTGCTCCGGACTCATGTAGTGCGGCGTGCCGAGACTCATCCCGGTCTCGGTCATGCGCCCGC
>CAYWNR010000654.1:0-2109 GCA_964459705.1 uncultured Gemmatimonadaceae bacterium
CAAATCCGTGCCGCCCAACGTGGCGGCGGCCGTCACCAAGGCCCTCGAGCGTCTCCCCGCCGATCGCTTCGACACCGCGAAGGGATTCGCGGAGGCGCTCCACAATCCCGCCTTCGCAACGGCTGTCGGGACTGTCGGGACTGTCGGGACTGTCGGGGCCGCCGGGACCGCTGCTCCTTCGCGTCGTTGGCCCGCTATCACCTACGTCTTTGCTGGCGTAGCGGTCATCGCCCTCACCGTTGCCGCTTGGAGCTTGCTCCGTCAGCCGGCGCCGCCGCCGGTCGTGTGGTACGAGATGGGCCTGCCGGAGCGCCTCGGGAGGCTGCTGGACATACCGACGGTCGCCATGACTCCTGACGGGAGCCGCATCATTTACGCGGCGGAAGACAAGCTCTGGATTCGCTCGCGGGCAAGCCTTCGGGCAAACTCCTTGCCCGGCGTGCAGAGCGCGGTGAACCCCGTCGTGTCACCGGATGGTAAGAATGTGGCGTTCCTATCGATCGCTCCGGCCCGGCTTCGCACCGTGCCGCTCGCCGGTGGCACCGCCACGACGGTGATCGATTCGGGCGTGCCGACGTACGGGTTCGCCTGGGGCGACGATGGATATCTCTACCTCGGCTACGATGACGGCCTGAGGCGCATTCCGGCCACGGGTGGCACCATCGAGACGGTCCTCTCCGACTCGGGCGGCGCGAGATGGCCGGATGTCCTGCCCGGCAGCAAGGTGGTCCTCTTCACGACCTGGGTGAGCGGCGAGTCTCATATCGTGGCGCTCGACGTCGAGGCCGCGGACCAGCACGAACTGACGGCCGGAGCGATGGCGCGGTACGCCGCCACGGGACACTTGCTCGTCGCGACGCCTCAGGGAACGCTCACGGCCGCACGCTTCGACGTGGGCGCCCTCACCGTTGGGGCCCCGGTGTCGATCGTCGACGACCTGCGTGTGCAACCTGCCGGATTCGCGGACCTCGTCATCGGTGCGGAGGGCCGACTGGTCTATGTCGCGGGGCCTTCGCGGGCCGATGCCGTGGATGAAGCGGTGTGGGTCGCCCGCGATGGCAGCGTCACGCCGGTGGACCCCACCTGGAAGTTCTCGTCGTCGGGGAACTCGGGGTGGGCGTTGTCTCCCGACGGGACGCGACTCGCCATCAAGCTGAATGGCCAAGAGGGACAGGACATCTGGATCAAGGACTTCCGGAACGGGGCGCTGCAACGCGTGACGTTCGACGACGCCGACGATTACCGGCCGAGCTGGTCGCCGGGTGGGCGGTCGATCACGTTCATCTCGGATCGAGCGGGCAACGGCCAGTCCGACGTCTACGAGCGACGCGCGGATGGGACGGGCGCGGCCCGCCTTCTGCTGGATCTTCCCGAGCCGATCCCGGAAGCCCGGTGGGCGCCCGATGGCCGCTGGCTGCTCGCGCGCCTCACCGGCGCGACCAGCATCTCGACCGGAACGCGGGACGTGTGGGGCAAACGCATGGTCGGGGACACGGCCACCGTTCCGTTGCTCGCGAGTCCCGCGGATGAACGTGCGGTGGCGTTCTCCCCGAACGGTCGCTGGCTGGCGTACATGTCGGATGCTTCGGGGTCGAACGAGGTCTACATCCGTCCCTTCCCGGACGTGCGTGCAGGCCAGTGGCAGGTGTCGCTCGATGGCGGTTCCGCGCCCCTCTGGGCGCACAACGGCCGCGAGCTGTTCTACGTGAATCGCGCGAATGAGATGCTCGTCGCCGACCTCACGAACGGCCCGGGGAGCATCGGGGCTCGGAAGGTGCTGTTCTCACTCGATGGCTATCGGCTGTCCACCAACTACACGTGGTACGACGTGAGCCCTGACGACCAGCGGTTTCTGATGGTGCGCGAGAGCCCCACCAGCGGTCGCTTGATCGTGGTGGACAACTTCTTCGAGGAGCTGCGGGAGAAGGTGGGGAAGTGACCGAGGTGGCCGGGTGGTCAGGGAGCCGCCACGAATTGCTGCCCTCGTCGAGCGGTCGTAGGTTTCGCTCCATGCATCTACGCTTCCTCGCGCTCCCAGCCGCGATGGCGGTGCTCTGCGCCACATCGGTATCCGCCCAGCAGGTCCCGGTCGCCATCTCCACCGACTCT
>CAYWNR010000655.1:0-2104 GCA_964459705.1 uncultured Gemmatimonadaceae bacterium
GAGGATCCCCTCCGCGCGGTCCCAGGCCGCGTCGTCGCCTAGCTTCTCGGCGGGTCGGGTGGAGACGTCGAACGCCAACTCGAGTCCGAAGGTCTGCCGCACGATGCGCTCGACCTGGTCCAGACAGAGGAAGATCTCGTCCTCCGCCTGCTCGAGCGTGCAGAAGATGTGGGCATCGTCCATGCACAGCCCGCGCACCCGCAGCATCCCGTGCAAGGTCCCGGATTTCTCGTTCCGGTACAGATTGGCGACCTCGGAGAGGCGGAGCGGCAGGTCGCGGAAGCTCCGTTGCCGGCTCTTGTACACCAGGGCGTGCATCGGGCAGTTCATGGGCTTCACCCGATAGCGTACGTCTTCCGCCTCCCCCGCGCCCGCCGCCATAGCCGGATACTGGTTCGCCTCATACAGGGGGAGATGCCCCGAGATATGGAACAGCTCTTCCCGGGTAATGGTCGGCGTCGAGACGACGTCGTAGCCGCAGGCGAGGTTGTCATCTTCCACGTAGCGGGTCAGCAGCCATTTGATCAGCGCCCCTCGCGGGTGCCAGAAGATCAGCCCCGGTCCCACCACCTCCTGGATCGAGAACAGGTCGAGCTGCTTCCCGAGCACGCGATGGTCGCGTTTGCGAGCCTCCTCGAGCTGCTGGAGGTGGGCGTCGAGGTCCGCCTTGGTGAACCACGCGGTCCCGTAGACGCGTTGCAGCATTTGCCGCCGCTCGTCGCCGCGCCAGTACGCGCCCGCCGCGTGGAGCAGCTTGAAGTGCCGCAAGGCGCCGGTCGTGGGCATGTGCGGCCCCCGGCACAGGTCCACGAACGGGCCGTCGGTGTAGACCGAGATGGTCTCGTCATCGCCAAGCTCCTCGAGACGTTCCAGCTTCAACGGATCGTCCCGAAACCGGCTCCGGCCCTCCTCGCGGGAGACCTCTTCCCGCACGAACGGGTAGGAGGCGGCCACCACCTCCCCCATGCGCGCCTCGATGGCCTCGAGGTCCTCGGGCGTGAACGGTCGCGGCACCTCGAAATCGTAGTAGAAGCCGTTCTCGATGGGCGGCCCGAACCCGATATGGGCCTCCGGGAACAGCTGGCGCACCGCGGTGGCGAGGATGTGCGCGGCCGAGTGCCGGAGTACCGGAAGGGCGTCGGGATCCCGTTCGGTCAGGATCTCGATCCGAGCATCCTCGCGGATGGGGCGGGCCAGATCGCGCACCAGGCCATTGACGCGGATGGCGACCGCCGCCTTGGCCAGGCGCGGACCGATCCCCTCGGCGATGGCGCGACCGGTCGTTCCGGCGGGTACCGTCTTTGCCGAACCGTCCGGCAGGGTGATTTGGATGCTATCCGACATGATTCGCGAAGTCGCGGGTATCCGTTGCCTTGGCTTGCGCGTTTGCGCATTCTTCACGTGCTGCAGGTGGAATTGTAGTCACCGCGATGTGGTGATGCCACATGGAGGGCGGGTGCGCGAGGACCAGCGCTCGGAGAGCGTGATCGGAATCATCGTGATGGGCGCCGCGGCGTTCACGCTCGGCACCGCGGCCGGGATGGTGCTCGGCAGCGCCGTGGGCGCCGTCCACGGGCGCCGGGTGCGCGATACGCTCGGACGCATCGGTCGCCGGCGGACCAAGGCGCCGGCGGACCTCGAGGGGGCGGTGCGCGAGGCGCTGCGGGAGGACGAGGCCACGAGCGACCTCGAGATCGAGGTCCAGATGGCCGAGCCGGGCCTGATCGAGCTGACCGGGGTCGTCTCCGACCCCGTCGTGCGCCGGGTGGCCGCCGACGTGGCTCGGGCGGTCACCGGGGTCGAAGTGGTCGTGAACCGCATCCTGTTCCGGGATCCCGGCGAGCCCGGCCGCTCGAAACCCGACCTGCGTCCCATCTGAGGCGGCCGTGACGTCGACGTCCGCTGCGCGGCAGCTCGCCCCGCAATTCGACCCGGCTGCCGTCGAGCCCCGCATCTACCAACGCTGGCTCGATGCCGGCGTGTTCACGCCCCCGGCCGACGGCGACGGCGACCCCTACGTCATCGTCATTCCGCCGCCCAACGTGACCGACCGGCTGCACATGGGTCACGGCCTCAACAACACGATCCAGGACGTGCTGATCCG
>CAYWNR010000656.1:0-2098 GCA_964459705.1 uncultured Gemmatimonadaceae bacterium
ACGCGGCGGCGTGCCAGGTGCCGTCCGGGCCGGGCCCGATGTTCAAGAGCAGGTTACCACCCTTCGACACGACGTCCGCCAGCATGTGCACGAGTTGGCGGGCCGGCTTGTACTTGTCGTCGGGCACGTACGACCAGCTCGCGGCCATCGGCATGGGCACTTCCCACGGGTGGAAGATGGGTTGTGCCGGCACGCGTGCTTCCGGAGTCAGGTAGTTCTGATACGGTCCCGGTACCGCGCGGTCCACCACGATGAGGCCCGGCTGATGCGCCCGCGCCTCCGCCACCAGGCGCGGCATGTCGATGTCCTGACTCTGGAGCCGCTGGAAGTGATAGTCCGGTCGGTTCATGCGCTCGCGGATCTCCTCGGGCGTCATCGTCCGCACCCATCCACCGTCCAGCCACAGGATGTCCACCGGCCCGTACCCGGTCATGAGCTCGTTGATCTGCTTGTGCGTGAACTCGACGAACCGCGCCCACCGCTCCGGATACTTCTCGATGTCGTAGTTGGGGTTCCGATCCGGTGTGGCGAAGTACGGCCACCAGTAGTCCGGGCTGTGCCAGTCGGGTTTGGAGAAATAGGCCCCGATCATGAACCCTTCGGTGCGGAACGCGTCGAAGATCTCCTTGGTGACGTTCGCGTGCGGGTTGGCGCTGAACGGCGTCTTCGGCGACGTGATGCGATAGTCGGTTTGCCGAGTGTCGAACATGCTGAAGCCATCGTGGTGCTTGGTGGTGAACACCACGTAGCGCATGCCGGCGTCCCGCGCCGCTCTTGCCCAGCGCGCGGGATCGAACTTGGTCGGGTTGAACGTCGTCTGCAGCGCTTGGTACGCCTTCTTGTATTCGCCGTAGTCGTCCATCGACCGGCGGCACCACGGCTCGTCTTCCGAACAGAGCGACCAGGACTCCACGATCCCCCATTGCGAGTAGGTGCCCCAGTGCATCAGGAGCCCCAACTTGAGATCCTGCCAATGCTCGAGCTTGGCCCGCACCAGCGAGTCGGTTTCCTCGACGTAGCCGTATCGATCTTCTTGCGCGGCCGCCGCGAGGGGTAGCCCCAGCGTCAGGATGAGCCCGGTGATCGCGAGCGAGGAGAGACGTGCGTTCATACCTGTCCCCCGTGGACGGGAGTGAGGTCGACGGATAGATGGCCGGCGCGCGGTCGTTTCAAACGGGTGAGGGCACCGCGATCCGCACGAGAGGAAGAAAAGGGAAACGCCCGGCATCTCGCAATCAAGCCGTCCGTGGGCGCAGGGCCGTATCGGCCGGCGGCGCCACGTCGCTCGCCATTTCCCCCCGCGCGCGCTAGCTTCGCTCGGTGCCCGAGACCATCGATCGCGTTCGTGCGGCGTTTGCCCAGTCCTATGCCGTGGAGCGAGAGGTCGGCCAGGGTGGCATGGCCACCGTCTATCTCGCGCAGGACCTGAAGCACCACCGGAAGGTGGCGCTCAAGGTGCTGCGGCCCGAGTTGGCCGCGGCCGGGGCGGCGACCGGTTCCCGCGCGAGATCCAGATCATCGCCCAGCTCTCCCATCCCCACATCCTCCCGCTGCACGATTCCGGCGAGATGGGTGGCTTTCTCTTCTATGTGATGCCGTTCGGCGAGGGCGAGTCGCTGCGCCAGAAGTTGAAGCGCGTGGCCACCTCCCCCTGCCCGAAGCCGTTCGGACGCTGGTAGCGGCGGCGAACGGCGAGCACGTGCTGTACCGCGTTCCGGTGGCCGGTGGCCGGCCCGAGGCGCTTCAGGTCAGTCCCGATGCCTTCGACGGGAGGCTCTCTCCGGACGGGGCATGGTATGCCTACACGGAGTACAAAGACGCGTGGGGGTTCATCGAGGTGACGCCGACACGCGGTGGGGCGCCCCGCCGGCTCACGCGGCGCACGGAGCGCGTGTATCAGTCGGATCCGCTCTGGTCTCCGGACGGAACCCGTCTCACGGTGTCGGAGGCGGATTACACGGGTGCCACACTGGATCTGCGGGAGATGAGCGTGAATGACACGACGCGGCGCCGGTTGACCAGGAGCCCCAAAAGCGACGAGCAGGCCATCGCCTACACCCGCGACGGCCGAGTGCTGTTCGAAATGAGCGGGCAGGAT
>CAYWNR010000657.1:0-2090 GCA_964459705.1 uncultured Gemmatimonadaceae bacterium
AGGCATGAGCGCCCAGCGCGAACGCATGCCGCTCGTGGAAGCGCTGGCCGCCGTCGGGGCTGTGCGCCGCGACGATGACATCGTGGTGACGACCATGGGCACGGCCCGCGAGTGGATGGCACTGGGATCGCACCCGCTCGACATCGTGTTCGTGCCCGGCTGCATGGGACACGCGACCTCGCTCGGCCTGGGACTGGCATTGGCCCGTCCGGATCGGCGCGTCATCGTGCTGAACGGCGACGGCTCGATGCTGATGAATCTGGGATCGCTCGTCTCGATCACCGCCGCCAGTCCGACCAACCTCGCCGTGGTCGTGTTCGACAACGGCGTCTACGAGGTGACCGGCGCCCAGCCGACCCCCGCCGGCGATCGCGTGGACTTCGCGGCGGTGGCCCGCGCGTGCGGATTTCAATCGGTGTTTCGCTACGCGCGGCTCGGCGAATGGGCGGAGGAACTGCCACACATCCTGGATACAGCGGGGCCGACTTTCACCACGCTGGACGTGGCGCCCGTCCCCGGCGCAAAGGGCCCGCGCTCACCCGGACCCGCCGGAGAACGCGCACGACGATTCATGGCGGCGCTGCGGGGAGCGACGGCGACATGAAAGCCGCGACCTGGCTCGGCAGCGGCGCGAATCGGCCGCTCAGCAAAATGACGGCGTGAATCGGCCGCTCGGCAGAACGGCGGCGTGAAGCCGCCGCTCGGCTCTGCCGAATGAATCGGCCGCTCGAGACCCGCGTCATGCGGGAGAGCCGAGCCGCGGGTTTATCCCGCGAAATCCGGTCAAACGCCAGAACGGAGAAACCGCTCCGCGAGCTCTTGCAACCGCTCCATGCCCTGCTCTATGGCTCGGGCCAGAATCCGCTCGACGTGCGGCCGCAGCGAGGGCTCGCCCCAGCGATAGCCGGTCGCGACCTCGGCGCTGTGCGAGTCGCCGACGTCGGCGCCTTCGATCAGCGCCCACGCGGCGGCCTCGTCGTAGCCGGGGTCGTCGCGCCTCGGGAGATGGTAGTCGGGCTCCGGACCCTGTGCGTCTTCGTTGACGAATGCTCGCGACATAGCGAAGGGGTAACGCGGGGATGCCTCAACGGCAACCCGCGGTCGTCAAGACACTGCGCCGAGGACCGTGACCGGCACCGGTTCCCATCTCGCCCCGCCTCGGCCGATCATGGCTCCTCCGAGCATGCCCGCCCCGAGCCCTCCGAGAACCGCGGGCGCCGTGCGATCGGACCTGGCGACCGCGGCTCTCATCATCGCGAGCGCAATGCCGCCGGCGCCTCCCAGGATGGCGCCGAGTGCGGCGCGCGTGGCCCCGTGCCCGCGGCTCACCTCCAGCCGTCGAATGGCGGCGATCGGCACGGTCACGAGCGCCGCGTCCGTCTCCACCAACAGCCCGTCGTCCGTTCGGCCGGCATAGACGCCAACGAGAACACCGCCTCGCACGCGCGGCGCCGTGACCCGGATGCGCATGCCCGGCACGAGGTCCGCCTCGTCTCCTGCCCGCAGCGCGAAGGGCGCGAACACCGCGCGGGCGGCGGGAAGCAGGAACTCGAACTGCTGGCTGCTGCGCATCCATGCACTCCGGCTGAGGTCTGGACGGAGATTGCGCGGGGCGCGTCAAGCGGGCGTCAAGGCGCTCGGCGGCCGTGCGGCACCCCGGGCCACCCTAGGGAAGCTCTGCGCAAGTGCAGCGGCCTGGGCTGCCTGCTCCGCGCGTGGTCGGCGAGTGAACTCGCCGCTCGGCACCTGCCGCTGAAAGCGGCGACCGGACGCCGGTTTACCAGCGGTCGTCGAGCCGCGAGTTCACTCGCGAACGCCGCGCAGCGGTGCACACTCCCTGCTCACAGACTCATGCCGAGGCTCCTTCGCGCCGAGGCCTAGCATCCAGCGACACCCCACCGTATCGTACCACTCCTCCAGCCAACGCTTACCTGTGACCGACGCTATCGACCGCCTCCAGCCCGCTTTGGGCGACCGCTACCTGATCGAGCGGGAGCTGGGCGCTGGTGGAATGGCCACGGTGTATCTCGCCGAAGACGTGAAGCACGACCGCAAGGTCGCCCTCAAGGTGCTGCGGCCCGAGCTGGCCG
>CAYWNR010000658.1:0-2087 GCA_964459705.1 uncultured Gemmatimonadaceae bacterium
GACTTCTCGTTCGGGATCCAGAACCTTGCGCGGTTCCGCGGGAACTGCTTCAAGCAACGCGGCTGCGTGACGATGGTCGTGCGGCAAATCCCGTTCACGGTCAAGACGTTCGAGGAGTTGGGGTTGCCCCCGGTGCTGGCGAAACTCTCCGAAAAACCGCGCGGCCTGGTGCTGGTCACGGGGCCCACGGGGTCGGGGAAGTCCACGACGCTCGCCGCGATGATCGACAAGGTCAATCGTGAGTGGAAGGGGCACATCATCACGGTGGAGGACCCGATCGAGTTCATCCACCGGCATCAAGGGTGCATCGTCAACCAGCGCGAGATCGGGACGGACACCAAGTCCTTCCAGGCGGCCCTCAAGTACGCGCTCCGACAGGACCCCGACGTGGTCCTGGTGGGAGAGATGCGGGACCTCGAGACCATCTCGGCGGCGCTCACGATCGCCGAGACCGGCCACCTCGCGTTCGCGACGTTGCACACCAATTCCGCGGCGGAGTCGATCAACCGCATCATCGACGTGTTCCCGTCGCATCAGCAGTCGCAGGTCCGCGCTCAGCTGGCCTTTGTCCTCGAGGGCATCGCCACCCAGACGCTCCTTCCCAAGGCATCCGGGAAAGGCCGCGTCATGGCGTGTGAGATTCTCGTGGCGACGCCGGCCATCCGCGCGCTGATCCGCGACGACAAGGTGCACCAGATCTACTCGGCGATGCAGGCGGGCAAGAAGCACGGCATGCAGACACTCGCCGACTCGCTGTATACGCACTATATGAACCGCGACGTCACGCTCGAAGAGTGCTTGCGCGTCACGGCGGACCAGAACGAGTTTCTGCGTATGGTGGGCGAGCCCGTTCCGGGCGATGAGGCCGCGGCAAAGGCCATGGCGGGCCGCCGCTAGGGGCTGAGGGAGAACCGGTATGGCGACGTTCGAATACACGGCGCGTAACGCGCAGGGGCAGGAAACCACCGGCACCATGGAGGCGGCTTCCCGCGACGAGGTCGTAGCCAACCTCCGGAAGAACCGCATGGTGCTGGTCCGGCTCCGGGAGGCGAAGCGGGCCAAACGGGGCGCGCGGGTGCCAACCCGCGACGTGGTGGTGTTCACGCGCCAGTTCGCGACGATGATCAACAGCGGCCTGCCGCTGGTGCAGGCGCTCGACATCCTCGCCCAGCAGACCGAGAACAAGGCCCTGTCGGAGGTCACCAAGCAGGTGGTCTACGACGTGGAGAGCGGCCACACCCTCGCCGACGCCTTGTCCAAGCACCCGAAGGCCTTCACGGCGCTCTACGTCAACATGGTGGCCGCCGGCGAGGCGGGTGGTATTCTCGATACCATCTTGCTTCGGCTTGCGGTGTTCCTCGAAAAGAACGACGCCATCGTCCGGAAGGTGAAGGGCGCGATGATCTACCCGGCGGTGATCTTCTCCGTCGCCCTCATCGCGGTGGTCGTGCTGCTGGTGTTCGTGATTCCGACCTTCCAGTCCATGTTCGCTTCGGTGAACATGGAGCTCCCGCTGCCCACCAAGATCGTCATTTTGATGAGCCAGTTCGTCCAGGGCTTCTGGTGGGCGGTGATCCTCGGCTTGGCTGGCACCGCGTTCCTGATTCGGAAGTACTACCAGACCGAGGGGGGAAAGCTCGTGATCGACAGGTTCTTGCTGAGCGCGCCCGTGTTGGGGGATCTGCTCCGCAAGTCGGCGGTATCCCGCTTCACCCGCACGCTGGGCACGCTGATCTCGTCCGGCGTGGCGATTCTGGACGGACTCGAGATCACCGCCCGCACCGCCGGCAACAGGGTAATCCACGACGCGGTCATGGCCTCGCGCGGGTCCATCGCCGGTGGGGAGACGATCGCGCAACCGCTCGCCAAGTCCGGCGTATTCCCGCCCATGGTGACGTCCATGATCGCGGTCGGCGAAGCCACCGGCGGCCTCGACGAGATGCTCACGAAGATCGCCGACTTCTACGACGACGAGGTGGACGCCGCCGTCGGGGCGCTGCTCTCTCTCATGGAGCCGATCATGATCGTCGTCCTCGGCGTGATCGTCGGCGGCATGATCGTGGCGATGTACCTGCCGATCTTCGGCA
>CAYWNR010000659.1:0-2074 GCA_964459705.1 uncultured Gemmatimonadaceae bacterium
CTGCCAGGTGAAGTACACGCGGCTCGAGCGAACCGGATTCTCCGAAACGCCCAACTCCCCCACGGCCGCCGCGGCCACCCCGACCACCGGCGTCCCGAATACGTGCACCGCGTCGACGGCGAGAGGCAGCTCACGGCTGTACACCCGCAGCCGGACCCCAAGGACCGCCGGGAGCGCCACGGTCACCGGATACCACACGTCACTCGCTCCCGCGATCTTGGCCAGCACCGTCCACGACGCGCCACCGTCTCCAGACGCCTCCACGGTCGCCTCGCGCTCCGGCAGGAACAGCGAGCCCGCGTGCCGCACCCAGAACGCCAGCCGCGGCTCGCGAACGCCCGCGAGCGAGATCTCCGGGGATCGGAGCGTGTCCGTCGTCACGAGCCAATGCCAGCGACCTTCCCGCGAGTCCACGGAATCCCGCCTTCCACCGGACCATCCGGATGCCTGCTCGGCGCCATCCGCATATGCAAGCTCGGCGCGCGCGTCGAGGTCCGGGACGGTAATCCGCGTGCCGACCGTGGCAGCGGGCAGCTCGGCCCGCCATCGCCATCGGAGCACTCCCTGATCGAGCGAATCCGCCCGGAGGTCCAACGACCCCGCCATGGCCGCTCCGGCGAGGGTCGCGACTTGGGACGGTTGTCCTGGGGGGCCGACCACGCGCACCTCCGGCCACATCGTCTCGAATCCCTCGGGCCCCGTTTGCGCGGCGGTGCCCGCGAGTTGAATCGCGCCAAGCGCGAGCGGCAGGTTGTCGGCGAAGACCGTGGCGACGGCCGCCGAGTCGTCCGGGAATTCGAACGCATACGCCGACCCGCCGCGGCAGCAGCCTGCGGTCAGCTCGACGGTGAGCGCCAACGTCCCATGCGCCCGATACGCCCACTCCGTATAGTCGCCGTTGACTGGATAGAGCTGCCACGCGGGACCGGGGAAGTATGCGGTGCGCTCCGATTCCGGCAGGTTGTCGCGGACAGCGGACGCGATCGGCGTCCCCGCCAGGGACACGAACGGTCCGAGATCGGGCGGCAGGAGCCCCGCAGCATGCCCATACGGGTAGAGCAGCACGTCGCTGAAGCTGTGGTACGAGAGCGCCACGGCCGGCGGATGCGCGGCGTGGAAGTTCACAATGGCCTGAATCTCCGGCTCCGACGCGGGGGTTTGTCCGCGATAGGTTTCGGCCGAGGGATCGGGACTCGATCCGACGTCATCGCTGGCCCAGAAGGCCGGGTAGTTGCGGTTCAGATCCACACCGAACGTCCCGTCGGCGTTCGGAGCCCGGTTCTTACGCCACAAGCGCTCGACGTCGAACGTGTACTGGTACCCGTCGGGATTCACGACGGGAATCACCCACACGTCGCGGTCGGCAAGCAGCGACGCCTCGGACGGGGCATCGCTCAGATACGTGACCAGGCGGAGCGCGATCTCCGCCGATATCCACTCGCGCGCGTGATGCGCCCCAAGAAACAGCACGTTCGGTCGAGCCGGCGCATCGCCCGCCGTCCCGATCTTGGCGGCGAGCATTGGGCGCCCCTCCCGCGAGAACCCGATCGTGTCCAGAATGATGCGTCCGGCGGATGCCAAACTCTCGAGCATCGCCGCGACCTGCGGGAAGTTCCGGAACACCACCGGCGGAGCGGCCGGCGCCGGCGCGGCGGCCGCCGCCGCAAGGCCGACCACCCCGAGGCGCACGCGGTCGGAGCCGCTCGTCACGATGAGCGCGTACGAATTCGCGCCGATGCGATCCACGCCCGCGACTTCGAATCCGAGGCGTGCCAGCTGGGAGAGCACGGCAAGGGAATCGAGCCGCACACGGGTGATCGCCAATTCCTGGGCCGCCACGCTCGACCCGGTGAGCGCGAGCATCGCGAAGGCCAGCCCGAGTCGGCGCGCCGTCACGGGATCAGAGTCCACACCTGCTGCAGCCACTGAGGCGCCACCGCGTACCCGCCCACGACGAGACCGAGCCAGCACGCCGCCGCCAGGGTGGGAACGCCGACCGCGATGATCGGCCACAACGGCCGACGCCATCGGGCGACGACATCGCCGACCTGTTCCCAGCGTTGGCTCTCCAGCT
>CAYWNR010000660.1:0-2072 GCA_964459705.1 uncultured Gemmatimonadaceae bacterium
TGGTAGTCGCCCACTGCGGTGGCGCCGTGGCGCTTGGAGAGCTTCTTCCCGTCCATGCCGTGGAGCATCGGCAGGTGCGCGAACACGGGTGCCGCCGCGCCGAGCGCGCGATAGACAGCGATCTGCTTGGGCGTATTGGATACGTGGTCCTCGCCGCGCATCACGTGCGTGATCCGCATGTCGAGGTCGTCACACACCACGCTGAAGTTGTAGGTCGGCGTCCGGTCGGACCGGAGAATCACCCAGTCGGCTATGTCGCGCCCTTGAAAACTGATGTGCTCGTAGACCGCATCGTCCCAGGCAACCTCTTCGGCGGGCATGCGGAATCGCACCGCGCCCTCGTCCTCATACGCCTTCCCCTCGGTCACCAGGCGGTCGGCCAGTTCCTGGTGCCGCGCTAGGCGGGCTCCCTGAAACACGACCTCTTCGTCCCAGTCGAGTCCCAACCAGGTGAGCCCATCGAGAATGACCTGCGTGTGCGCCTCGGACGAGCGCTCCCGGTCGGTGTCCTCGATGCGGAGGAGAAACGTCCCGCCGTGATGGCGGGCGTAGAGCCAGTTGAACAACGCCGTGCGCGCCCCCCCGACGTGGAGGTAGCCGGTGGGTGACGGCGCGAAGCGGACGCGGATGGGTGCGGTCATGCCAGCCCGGGTTGTGGCGCACGCGGCGCTGCGCGCGCGCCGTAACGCTCGCGGACGCATGGCGCCTGGTCAAGGCCGCGCATTTCAAGCCTCACGTCGCCCTTGGCGACAGACGGTGGCCGAGGGCCTGCTTCAGCAGGATCCACCGCACGGTGAGCGTGCCTTCCGACCACGGAGTTGAAGGATCGGCGATGATTGAGACGTGGTCCGATCCCGGGTCGGATCAATGAAGGCGTAGGTCCGCCAGCAGCGGCAGATGATCGGAGCCCAGATTCGGACCCAGCCACGACCGCACCACCGTCCATCCGGTGTCGGCGAGGATGTGGTCGATTCGGGCCCGAATCCAGCCGTTCACGCGGGTCCCACCGAGCCCCCAGCCGACTCGAGAGAAGGCGTTCTGCCAGTCGCCCCAGTGCGATCGGAACATGGGACTCTCGGCTGGGGAATTGAAGTCGCCCAGCACGAGGCGCGGGCTCGGCAGCGTGTCCACCCAGCGCCGCGCGAAGCGGTGCTCGATGTCGCGGAGGAAGGACTTGCCCTCCAGTGTGGGGGCTCCCTCCGCGACTCGCCCCTCGCGGAGCAGCTCCAGCCCGGCTCTGGGCGTCTCGAGATGCACGTTGGTGAGGTAGAGGTCCCGCCCGTTTGCGTCGAGGCGGTACGTGACGACCAGTCCCGATCCTCCCGCCGCGGTGAATGCCCCGCGATCCATGGCCGTCACCGAACGAATGGGGTATCGGCTGACGAGACATGCTCCCCCGCGTGTATCGGTATGCCAGTCGTGCAACGCGTTGATGGTTTCCACCAAGCGTCCACTGCACTCCTGAAACGCGGCGACGGAGACGCCGAGCGCATCGAGGACCGCACCCGGCGCCCAGGACATCGCTCGGCCTCCCTCAGTGTTGAACGTCATCACCCGCATGTCGGTCGCCGCGGGGGATACGAAGAGGCGCCGCCAGCCGGTACGGAGTCCGATGACGGGGCCGAGCACGACGCACACCACCAGGGTGAGGGGTGCGAGGAGCGGCCGATCGCGCATCAGGATGGCGGGTGCCAAGACGAGGATCGGCAGCGCGAGCACCCATCGGGGACCGAACAACAATACGGTGGCCGGCCACCAGCGATCCGCGAGCATCCAGAGGCTCCAGGCGGCGGCGAGCACGGTCGCCAGATAGGCGAGAGTGACTCCCCAGAGCACGCGGTCGATGGTTGCGGCCGAGCGGGGACGCAGCGCGTTCAAGAGCCACCGGCCAATCCGTCGTACGCGCAGCGGATCCACGGGTGTCTTGCAGACCGGGCATCGCGCGCGCCGCCAGAACTTGCCCGGCGCCAACTGCACGCGGTGCGTACGTCGCGCGCACTGGACGATGACCTGCCCGGGGCGCGGAGCGAGGACACCGCGCCCGATCCGAAGGAGTACTGACCGAGCCGCCG
>CAYWNR010000661.1:0-2064 GCA_964459705.1 uncultured Gemmatimonadaceae bacterium
CTGGTGAAGCGGAAGGGCGGGTGCGGGCTCGTCGTCTCCGAGATGGTGAGCTCCGAGGGGCTGGTGCGCGGCATCGACCGCACGCTCGAGTACGCGGAGTACACCGAGGAGGAGCGACCGGTCTCGATCCAGATCTTCGGCGGCGATCCGGCGAAGATGGCGGCAGCGGCGGCGATCGTCGAGGGTATGGGGGCCGACATCGTGGACGTGAACATGGGCTGCCCGGTGCCGAAGATCGCGAAGCACAGCGCCGGCTGCAGCCTCATGAAGGAGCCGGCGCACGCGGCCGAGATCGTGCGCGCGATGGCCAGGGCGGTGAAGATTCCCGTCACGGTGAAGATGCGCGCGGGCTGGGACGAGCGCTCGGTGAACGCGCCCGAGCTGGCGCGCATGATGGAGGACGCCGGCGCCGCGGCGGTGGCCGTCCACGGGCGCACGGCGGCGCAGTCCTACCGGGGCGAGTCGGACTGGGGCCTGATCGCGAAGGTCGCGTCGGGCGTGGGCATTCCAGTGCTCGGTAGCGGCGACTGCGTGGAGGCCCGCGAGCTGGTCGACCGGCTGCGGATGGGCGTGGGCGGCATCCTCGTCGGGCGCGGCGCGCTGCGCAACCCGTGGATCTTCCAGCAGGCGGCGGCGCTCGAGGCGGGCCGGCCGATGCCCGAGGTCACGCTCGAGGACCGCGGCCGCTTCCTGCTCGAGTACATCGACATGCTGCTCCGCGAAGGCGAGGGCGAGGCCGAGGGCTTCCGCCACAAGGCGGGGACGACCGCTCCGTCCGAGAGCCTGGATGGCGCCAGACCGCCCGTCGCGCGCGGACGCGAGCGCTGGGTCATCAACAAGCTGCGCGCGCTCGGGTCCTGGTACACGAAGGGCCTCGACGGCGGCTCCCACCTGCGCGTGGCGCTCAACTCCGCCGAGTCGATTCCCGCGCTCCGCGACGTCATCCGCGAGTTCTTCTTCGCGCCCACCCCCGCCGGCGCGTGATCGCGGTCACGCGGCACCCGCGTTCACGCACGGTCAACCACCCCCGCCTCGCCGTTCGTCGTCCTCACGGTGCCAGCCATCGCGCATCCGCGCCAGTACCGAAGAGCGCACCTGGAGAAGCACCAAGTCCCTGTGCCGCTGGCCAGGCGCCGCTACGGTTCGCTCTGCGCCGGGTCGAGCTCGAACACGTCCTCGATCTTCACGCCGAACGCGCGCGCGATGTGGAAGGCGAGGGAGAGAGAGGGGACGTAGCGTTCCTGTTCGAGCACGATGATGGTCTGGCGCGTGCAGTGGCAGTGGGCGGCGAGGTCGGCCTGGGTGAGGCCGGCGGCTTCGCGGAGCGTGCGGATGCGGTTGCGGATGGAGGCCCTAGGCATGGAAGTGGCCGAGGTAGTCGAGGATGAGGCGGACGATGGGGTGGGTGAGGGACGCAAGGGCGATGGTCCCGTAGGCGATGATGTAGAGCCAGCCGGCGGGCACGCCGCCGTTCCTGGAGCCGAATTCGAAGAGTGAGATGGACAGGAGGTACACGGCGAGGATGATGACGATGGCGGTGGCCGCGGTGGCGTGGGTCTCGATGGCTGTGTCGCGCTCGTCGAGGGCGCCTTCTCGCCGGGCGCGCCGGGACCGGCCGATGATGACGAGGTTGATGACGTAGCCGGGCAGGATGATCCACCCGAGGACGCTGCGGGCGCCGCGACCGGCGGAGCCGGAGAGGGCTTCGGCGCCGGTGCGGGCGATCACGATGCCGAAGAGGACGGAGATGACGAGCCAGGTGAGCGCGGAGATGATGGCCTGTTTGCGGGCGAGCGACATGTTTGACCTCCCGGGCACGATATAAGAAATAGTTTACTTCTGACGAGGTGTCAACTATTTCTTACATCTGACGCTGGAGGCCGTCGGGAGACTGGGCCGTTGGGGATGGTTCCCTCATCGGCATCGTGAAGGACCGGCGAAGCAGCGAGCTTGGCTCTAGTTTTCGACTGCCGTCGTCTCGGGGGAGACGTCGGTGAGGAGAGGTCAGCCGGCCATCTCGTAGTCGTAGACGAGCGTCGCCTCGCCCGTCTCGCGGAACAGGCG
>CAYWNR010000662.1:0-2055 GCA_964459705.1 uncultured Gemmatimonadaceae bacterium
CACGTTCCCGTGGTCTTCCACAGGAGGCTCCGATGCGCTGGGTCGGGTTGGATCTGCACAAGCACTACATCACGGCGTGTGCGCTCGATGATACGGGGCAGATCGTCGCGGAACATCGGCGCCTGCCCCCGGACGTGGCGCCCCTCACGACGTGGCTCGCGGGACTAGGCGACGCGGTGACGGTGGCGATGGAGGCGACGCTGTACTGGGCGTGGCTCCATGATCAGTTGAGTGCCGCCGGGATCGCGGCGGTGGCCGCGCACCCGTACCAGGTGAAGCTCATTTGGCAGGCCCGGTGCAAGACGGATCCGATCGACGCCCGCAAGCTGGCCGAGCTGCTTCGGGCCAATCTGCTGCCCACGATCTGGGTGCCGGGCGCGGACGTGCGGGCGCGACGGAAGCTGCTGCGGGGGCGGGCCTACCTTGTCCGCATGCGCACGCGGCTGAAGAACCGGATCCACGGGCATCTGACGGCCGAGAACTGCCGCGCGACGGTGACCGACCTCTACGGCCGGGCCGGCCGCGCGTGGCTGGCGACCGTGGCGCTCTCCCCGGCGGCGCGGCTGCAAGTCGACCTACTGCTTGAGGTGCTCGACACCCTCGACGTCCGGATCCATGGACTCGACGATCGGGTCAAGCGGTTGGCGCAGGGGGATCCGGTGGCGCAGCGGCTGCAGACGTGGCCCGGCATTGGCACGTTCGGGGCCGCGATGCTGGTGGCGGAGATCGGGACGATTGCGCGGTTCCGCTCAGCCCACGCCTTGGTGGCCTACGCGGGGCTCGCGCCGAGTACGGCGAGCTCGGGGGACAAGACGCGACACGGGAGTGTGGGGCCGGCTGGGAGCCCGTGGTTGAAGTGGTTGCTGATCGAGATCGTGCAGAGTCTGAAACTGGCGCCGGGGCCGGTGGGGCAGCACTATCAGAAGCTGCTGCGGGCGAAGGGCAAGGCGAAGGCCACGGTGGCGGCGGCGCGGAAGCTGTGCTGCTACCTGTACTGGTGTTTGAAAGAAGACTGGAGCTACGACGAGTGGCTCCGGCAGCATGAGAGGCTGGAGGTGCGCCCGGTCCAAGCACTGGGCTCGGCGGCGTAGGGTAGCCGTCTTCCCGGTAACCCGAATGGGCCACCTCCTTCGAAACGATGCTCCTGGGCCGCGGTGTCCGCAGAGGCGCGTGAAGCCAGCTTCGGGCTGCGCTCGACGGTGAGGGAGCGGTGGGCCATTCGCAGGGCGCAGGATGCGGCCGCGGCGGCGGTCGTAAGGGAGGTGCGTGCGTTGACAACCGCGCTTTCAGAGGCGGAATTGGAGCCGACGGGCGTTCCCCGGCCGAGCGTCCCCGCGCCGACTGGCGTCCGTGTGGCCGAGAAGGAAGGACTGTGTTTGTGTGGCGGCCGGCGGGTCGCCCGCGGCTCAATTCCATGACGTTATGCGTCACGCGGGCCGAGTTGCGCGACTCGGCTGATCCCCCGAGATTCCAGTCATGACACCCAAGGCTCTCCTAGACGAAATCCTCCGGCTCCCTGTCGAGGAGCGTCTTGATCTGCTCGAGCAAGTCTGGGACAGCGTTGCCGCCGACCCCTCTCGGGTGCCGGTACCTGAGTGGCACAAGGAAGAGCTCGATCGGCGCCTGGCGGATCCAAATCCTGAGCGGCTGAGCTGGGACGACGTGCAATCGCGGTTCCTCCGACCCCAATAGGCCGCCGTGCGGGTTGTCTACCGGCTCGCGGCCGGCCGCGACCTCGGGGAAGCCCGCACCTGGTATGAAGCAGAACGAGCCGGACGCGGGGCCCGCTTTGAAGCGGCCGTCCAGACCCTTGAGCACCTCATTGCCCAACACCACGAGGCTTTCCCGATCGTGCGAGGGCACGTGCGCCGCGCCCTTGTCGCGCGCTTTCCGTACGCGGTCTACTATCACCAACTCGACGCCGAAACGGTTGAGATCATCGCGTGCCTGCATACGCGCCGTCGCCCAGGCTCCTGGCGACGCACGCGTGACGCCTAACACGACCATATGAAAGCGCGGAGCGGCCCTCGGGCGGCTCCTGAGGAGTTCCGGAGC
>CAYWNR010000663.1:0-2044 GCA_964459705.1 uncultured Gemmatimonadaceae bacterium
GACCTGTCCGCGACCGCCAAGATCGTGACAGCGACGCGCGACAGCGCGCTGTCGATTCCCATCATCGCGCTCACGGTACGCGAAAACACGCCCATCTCGTCGGAAACGGCCCCCGCCGATACGTCGAAAGGGGCCAAGGAGACGGAAGGCGTCTTCGTCGTGCAGGATGGCATCGCCCAGTTCCGGGCCGTGAAGGTCGGGATCGCGGGCGAGGAGCATTTCGAGGTACTCGACGGGCTCGCGGCTGGTGACACGATCGTCGCGGGTCCCTACCAGGCGATTCGGGACCTGAAGGACAGCACTCACGTTCGCCCCATGAAGGCCGCCGCGACCGCGGCCGTCCGGAGGCCATGATGCACGACACCAATGTGTTGATTCGGGTACGCAACCTCACGCGCGACTACCGGATGGGTACCGAGACGGTCCAGGCGTTGCGCGGCGTGGACCTCGATATCCACCGGAACGCGTACGTCGCCATCATGGGCCCCTCGGGCTCGGGCAAGTCCACCATGATGAACCTGATCGGGTGCCTCGACACGCCGAGCGGCGGTGAGTACTGGCTGAACGGCGTGGAAGTGTCCCGCATGACGGACGACGAGCTGGCACAGGTGCGGAATCGCGAGATCGGGTTCGTCTTCCAGACGTTCAACCTGCTCCCGCGCGCCTCGGCGCTGCACAACGTCGAGCTCCCGTTGATCTACGCCGGCGTGCGCGCCGGTGTGCGTCGTGAGCGGGCCCGGCGGGCCCTCGAGCGGGTGGGGCTGGGCGACCGGATGCAACATCGCCCCAACGAGCTGTCCGGCGGTCAGCGGCAGCGCGTGGCCATCGCGCGCGCGCTGGTCAACGAGCCGAGCATCCTCCTCGCGGACGAGCCGACCGGCAATCTGGACTCGGCCACGAGCGCCGAGATCATGGCGGTCTTTGCCGACCTGCACGTCCAAGGCCAGACGGTCGTGATGGTCACTCACGAGGCCGATATCGCCGCGCATGCGCATCGGGTTGTCACGCTGCTCGATGGAGCCATCCACAGCGATACGGTGCGCCAGGCCGCCTGATCCATGCCGGTATTCGAGGCGGTGCGGCTCGCCCTGCAGACCATCTGGACGAACAAGATGAAGACCGCGTTCGCCGTGGTCGGCGTCTTCATTGGGGTGACGTTCCTCATTGCCGTCGTGTCGATCGTCCAGGGCATGAACAACTACATGACCGACCGGTTTGCCGGGACGCTGCTGGGCGTGAACACGTTCCACCTGCGCCGGACGCCCAACTTCCAGACCGGCGAGATTACCAGGGATACGTGGCGCAGCTGGATGCGGCGCCCGCGCATCCGCTATGAAGACGCCGAGGCGGTCGAAGCCGCGATCACCGTGCCGCATCTCTACGCCTGGGAATCCTCGACCCGCGCGGAGCTGGACTACAAGGGCAAGGTGGCCAAGGACATCGAGGTCACGGCTGCCACGGAACGCTATTTCGAGATCAAGGATCTGTCGATGGCGGAGGGCCGGCCCTTCAGCGCCCAGGAGGTCAAGGCCGGCGCGCCGGTGCTCGTGATCGGCTGGGAGCTGGGAGAGCGTTTGTTCGAAGGTCGCGATCCGCTCGGCAAGGAAGTGAAGATCCGAGGCATCCCGTATCGCGTCATCGGCGTGGTCGAGAGCCAGGGTAACCTGTTCGGGATCTCGCTCGACAAGTTCGCGGTCACGACGGCGTTGGCACCGGCGAAGCGCTTCGTGAACCCGCCCGGCGTCGTCGATGCCCTGATCGTCAAGACGAACAACCAGGCGGAGCTGACCGTGGCGATCACGGAGGCGGAGGCCGCCATGCGGACCCGGCGCCACCTGCGCCCGACCGAGGAGAACTCGTTCGTCATCGAGACGGCGGACGCCGTGCTCGAGTTCTGGGGAAAGATCAACCGCGTCCTGATGCTGGCCCTGCCCGGACTCGTGAGCATCTCGCTCGTGGTGGGCGGGATCGTGATCATGAACATCATGCTCATGTCCGTGACCGAGCGCACCCGCGAAATCGGGATTCGCAAATCGCTGGGCGC
>CAYWNR010000664.1:0-2044 GCA_964459705.1 uncultured Gemmatimonadaceae bacterium
GGGCGGGCCGCTCTTGGCCGGTTTGAGCACGCCGGTCACCGGATCGTACGGATTGCGCGCGTGGAACTTCTCGCGGTCCGGCGTGTCGAGCGGGAACCCGCGCCCCTTCTCGGTGATCACGTGAATGAGTCGCGGACCCGTGAGCGGTTTGACCAGCTCGAACGTGCGCAGCAGCGTGGGCAGATCGTGCCCGCCGATGGGGCCGAAGTACCGGAAGCCCAGCTCTTCGAACAACATGCCCGGAGACCACAGGTTCTTGATGCTCTCTTCGAGGTTGCGCGCGAGGTCGATCATCTTCTGGCCGCCGACCACGTGGGAGGCCCTCTCGATCACGTGCTTCACGCGCTCGCGCATCCGCATGCCGAACGGACTCGCGATGACCCCTCCCAGGTATTGGTTGATCGCGCCGACGTTGGGAGCGATGGACATGCCGTTGTCGTTGAGCACGATCAAGAAGTCGCGCTCGGAGTGGCCGGCATTGTTGAGCCCCTCGTACGGCAGCCCACAGGTCATCGACCCGTCGCCGATCACCGCCACCACGTGATAGTGCTCGCCGAGCAGATCCCGGGCGGTGGCGATGCCGTACGCGGCGGAGATGGCCGTGCCGGCGTGGCCCGCCCCGAACATGTCATGCTCGCTCTCGGTGCGTCGCAGGAAGCCAGACAACCCGCCCTGTTGGCGGAGCGTGGGGAGCCGCGGGTTCCGGCCGGTGAGGACCTTCCACGGATAGCCCTGGTGCCCGACATCCCACACGATCTTGTCGCGCGGGGACTCGAACACGTGCAGCAGGGCGACCGTGAGCTCGACGACGCCCAATCCGGCGCCGATGTGCCCACCGGTTTGCGACACGACCTCAATCAGGCGCTGCCGGACCTCAGCGGCGAGCGCCGGGAGTTGTTCCGGCGGCAGCGCCTTGACGTCGGCCGGTCCGTGAATCGCGTCGAGCAGTGCCATCGCTCCGTCCTGCCGTCGCGGCTATGACCGTCGTTCGACGACGAACCGCGCGAGGTTCATGAGAAGGTCGGAATCTAGCCCGGCATCGCGTAGACGGGCCATCCCGCGCTCGAGACACGCGTCGGCGTGAGCGCGCGCGCCCGCGACACCGAGCAGTCCGGGGAACGTCGCCTTGCCCTGGCGCGCGTCCTTGCCCGCGGTCTTGCCCAGCCGGTCGGAGCTCTCGACGGCATCCAGCACGTCGTCCACGATTTGAAACGCCAACCCCACTTCTTGCCCAAATCCGCGCACCGCGCGTCGCCGCGCGCCGTCGACCCGCGCCGCGATCGCGCCGATCTCGGCGCTCGCGGCGAGCAGCGCCCCCGTCTTGGCGCGATGCAATCGAATCAGCGCCTCGAGGTCGAGGTCGTGCCGCTCAGCCTCCAGATCGAGCACCTGCCCGCCGATCATGCCGCCGACACCCGCGGCCACGAACAGCGTCCGCGCCACGTCACCGGCCGCCGCCGACGGCAGCCCGAGCTCAGCGGCGCCCCGCTCGACCATCCGCGCGGCCAGCTGGACCATGCGCACGCCCGCCTCCGTCGCCGTGGGAACATCGAAGGCGCGGTGCACCGTCGGCCGCCCTCGGCGGAGGTCGTCGTCATCCATGCACGGGAGGTCGTCGTGCACGAGCGAGTAGGTGTGGATCACCTCGACCGCCGCGGCCAGTTGCGCCGCGTCACCCCGCTCGCCCGCCGCGCGGTACACCGCCAGCGTCAGCGCCGGTCGCAGCCGCTTGCCCCGCCCCTCGAGCGCGTACACGATGGCCTCACCGACGGCGCCTGGATGCAGGTCGCGAATCGGCGCGCGCCACCGCGCGAACACGTCGCCGACGGCCGCCGCGGCGTCCGCCAGGAAGGTGCCCGCGTCACTCGTCGGCGTTTGCGAGGTCGAGATTCCCATCGGCATCCTCGATCACTTTGCGTACGCGGAGCTCCGCGTCGGCCAGCAAGGCACGCGCCTCACGCAGCTCACCAACGCCCTGTTCGAACAGCGCGAGCGCGCGATCGAGATCCACGTCGCTCCGTTCCAGCTCCCGCACGATGGCTTC
>CAYWNR010000665.1:0-2042 GCA_964459705.1 uncultured Gemmatimonadaceae bacterium
GTTACGGCAACGGCATGTACAAGTCCACCGACGCCGGCCAAACCTGGACCCGCATTGGCCTCGAGAACACGCAGCACATCGGTAAGGTCGCCGTCCACCCAACGAATCCCGACATCGTGTTCGTCGCGGCGATCGGCCACCTGTACGCGTCGAATCCGGAGCGCGGCCTGTTCCGCTCCCTGGACGGCGGCACGACCTGGAAGAAGATGCTCGGTACGGATGACGTCGGCGCCGTCGAGGTGGTGTTCGATCCGACCAATCCCCAGGTGCTGTACGCCGGCCTGTGGAACACCCGTCGCCCACCCTGGTTCGTGTACGCGCCCACCAACGGGTCGGGCGGTGGCATCTACAAGTCCACGGACGGCGGCACCACCTGGAAGCAGCTCACCAACGGTCTGCCGAAAGAAGGCATCGGCCGGACCGGAATCGCCGTGTGCCCCAGCGAGCCAACACGGGTCTACGCGGCCGTCGACTGCCTCGTGCCCGAGCCCGGCGCGCCGCCCGAGCCGGAAACGCCCGGCGGCAACTTCGGGCGCACCACCACGCCGCGGCAGGGCGGGTTCTTCCGCTCGGACGACGCCGGGGCCACGTGGACGCGCCTGTCGTCGGACAATGCGCTCTGGGGCCGCGGCTGGTACTTCGAGCACGTCGCGGTGGATCCGCACGACGCGGATCAGGTGTACGTCTCCAACGTCTCCGTCTCCCGCTCCAGCGACGGCGGCAAGACGTGGGTGCCGCTGCGCGGCTCACCGGGCGGCGACGACTACAACGCCATGTGGATTTCCGCCGACGATCCCAACACGATGATCATCGCCAGCGATCAGGGATGCATCATTTCGCGGAACGCCAAGGCCGAGGACCCGCGCGACGTGACGTGGAGCTCGTGGTACAACCAACCCACCGCGCAGATGTACCACATTTCGGTGGACTACCGATTCCCGTACTGGGTCCACGGTGCGCAGCAGGATAGCGGCGCCGTGGCGGTCCGCGCGCGCGGCAAGTTCGCCGAGATCTCCATGCGTGACTGGGAACCCGTGGCCGCCGGCGGCGAGAGCGGGTACACCGCGGGTGACCCGCTGCACCCGGGCATCATCTACGGCGGGACCGGCGCCCGCTACGACATGGCCGAGAACCGCATGGTCGCGGGGACCACGTCGCCGCAAGCCCCGGAGCAGGCGCGGAACGACTGGACGCAGCCGTTGGTGCTCTCCAAGGCCGATCCCCGCGCGCTCTATTACGCGAACCAGTTCGTGTTTCTCTCGACCGACGGCGCAGCGTCCTGGAAGCAGATCAGTCCGGACCTCACTCGGCCCGATCCCGGAATTCCGCCCAACCTCGACGCAACGGCGGCCGCCGCTACCGACCGGAACGGCAAGCGCGGGGTGGTCTATACCATCGCGCCGTCACCGCTGTTCGTGCCGATGGTCTGGGTGGGCACCGACGACGGCCTGATCCACCTCACCACCAACAACGGGAAGACCTGGCAGAACGTGACCCCGCCGGCGGTCACCGCGTGGGCCCGCGTCACGATGATGGAGGCGTCGCACTTCGACTTCAACACGGCGTACGCCAGCGTCGACCGCCATCAGCTCCAGGACTTCGAGCCGTACATCTACCGCACGCGCGACATGGGGAAAACCTGGCAGAAGATCACGACGGGCCTGCCGGCGGGCGTGTACGTCCACACGATCAAGGAAGACCCGGAACGGCAGGGGCTGCTGTTCGCCGGCACCGAGCGCGGCGCGTTCGTGTCGTTCGACGACGGCGATCACTGGCAGTCGTTGCAGCTCAACCTCCCGGTGACTTCCGTGCGCGATTTCGTGATCTACGGCAACGACTTGATCGTGGGAACCCACGGGCGCGGCATCTGGGTGATCGACGACATCAGTCCATTGCGCCAGCTCGACGAAACGATCGCCCAAGCCGGCGTATACCTGTTCAAGCCGGCGGACACGGTGCTCGTAGATCAGGGCCGCGACAACGGCACGCCATTCCAGAAGGACGAGGTGCAAGCGGAGAATCCAGAGGACGGCGCCTACATC